>JBBRUE010000043.1:0-15685 GCA_038248085.1 Myxococcales bacterium
CAGGACCAGGTGCGCCCCCGGGCCGGGCAGACCGACGGCAAGGACGCGTACTGGATCGCCGGCGAGCCCTCGGGCCTGTGGCGCGGCGCCCTCGACGGCGCCTTCAGCTCGCAGCTCTCGGACAAGGCCGAGGAGCCGATGGTGCTCGACGGTGACGGTCTCTACTTCCGCGCGCCCCTCGGTACGGGCCCGGAGCTGCGCCGCGTCGGCCGCGCCGGCGGCAACCTGCAGACGCTGATCTCCGCCGACGTGGGCTTCCTCGTCGCCTCGTCGGGGCTGGTGCGCTTCGCCACGCTGGGCGCAGGCGCGGGGCTGCTCGAGATGACCAGCGGCACCGAGGCGACCAAGATCCTCGCGGTGCCCGGCACCGCGCGCGGCCTGGCGCAGGGTGGCACCACGCTGTTCTTCCTCACCCAGGCGGACGACGGACGGTCCGTGCTCTGGGCGAAGTGAGGCGCGTCGCCGGTTCAAGTCGGGCGAGCTGATGGGTGACAAGGTTCCGGGAAAGGCAGCGTCAAAGGCGGCCTCGGGGACGAAGGGGCCTGGGTTGCCGGGCCCTGGGGCGAGCGCGAACGGGCCTCTCGGCACGACGCAAAGGGGCCAGGCCGACGTGGGTGAGTTTCTGGCTGCCAGGGCGACCAGAAAGTCACCCGAGTCGACGCCTGCACGACCCAGTCACCGTGCGCCCGCGCCGAGGGGCTGCGGCGCGAAGGGCAACGAGGGCTGGGCCGTACAGCCAGCTGGTCCCGTCCCTGCCGTTCGCCGACCAGGTGCCGAGCACGTCGTCCGCCGACGAATCCGTGGCACGCTGTCGCGCCCATGCCCCGGCCCCTCGGAACGAAGCGCATCACCAGTGCCCTCGTGCCCACGCTGAAGAGCCGCGCCGAGCGACGCGTCGGCCCGCGACGCCGCGGAGCACGGGGACGGCCTGCGGCGAATCGGTCTCGAGGCCACACCGTCCAGCGACCGACGTGCGCGGTGTCGAGCACCGAACCTCTTCGCCTCGGGAGCCCATCATGAAGCTCGTCGTCGCCTCGCCGGCGCAGCAGGGCGCCCGAGACGCCGTGACCTGGGCCGCGTGGGGTGGTGGGCTGACGCTCCCGCAATTCCTGGAACGCGAGCAGCAGCTCCGCGCGCACCGCTGGGCGGCACGCACGCTGACCACGTGGCTGTGGTGCGCGGTCGACGGCACGGTGCTGGCTTCCTGCGAGAGCTTCCTCGACGCCGCGCACGCGGGCGCACGCACCGGCACCGCGGTCACCATCGCCTCCGTCTTCACCGAGCCGCGACTCCGGGGCCACGGCCATGCAGGCCAGCTGCTGACCGCCCTGCTCGCCACGCTGCGAGCCGACCCCGCGTGCCTCGCCGCGACGCTCTTCTCGGAGATCGGCACCGGCCTCTACCAGCGCCTCGGCTTCTGGCCCGTGCCGGCCTTCGACACCTGGTTCACCCCGAGCGCCGATGCACCGGCGGGCGTGGCGTGGCTCGAGGGCGCGCTCCCCCCGCCTCACCACGCACCCGGTGACGCGGCCACCCTGCGCCTCACCCTCGACGCCGAGCGGCTCGACTGGCAGCTCGCGCGCGAGGCGTTCTACGGCCAGGTGCTCGGCCGCGCGCCGCTCGAGACCCACGGCGCCCGCGTCGGCGAGAGCACCATCACCTGGACGGCGTACTGGAAGACCAACGAGCTGCAGGTGCTCTCGCTCGACGCGCGCGCGGCCGGTGACGCGGCGGTGCTGGTGCAGGCGGCGCGGACGGCGGCACACCGGGGCGGGCTCCCCACGGTGCGGGTGTGGGAGACCTCGCCGCTCGACACGCTGCCCGGCGCGAAGCGGACCGAGCGCACCGACGAGATCGCCATGTTCTGCCCGCTGGCTCCCGGACTCCAGGCCTGGACCGAAGTCGAACGCGGACTGTGGGCATGACGCCGCGGGCCCACCCCGAAGCGTGGCGGCGCTACGTGCGGACGACACGGCCATCGCCGAGCCCCTCGAGCACGCGACGGCGCCCCCGCAAGCACCGCCGCGCTGATCGTCTCGTCGGTCGCCCCCGCGGGCGAGCGCTCAGCGGCCCAGGGACCAGCCGACGGTGAGCATCACGAACAGCCTCCTCAGGCGCCTGCCGCGGTCCGACGACGTAGGCCGAGAAGGGCATCACCTGCCAGCCGACCACCCCACGCAGCCACAGCCCCGGTGAAGCTCACCGCGTAGCTCAGCGGCCCGAAGACGCCTTCCACCAGCCCCTGGCCTCCGACGTTCAACAGCTCACCGGAGTTCTGGTACGCGTTCGTGGTCTCGCCTGCCGCGCGGGCCCCTCAGAATCGGGGCTCTCGAGGTCGTGCCCCTCGACCTGCAGGCCAACCTGCTGGCGAAGGTGCTGCGCTACGATCGCAACTACGCCGCCCACGCCGCGCCCCGGGCGACGGTGCTCGTCGCCTCCGGCTCCGAACCCGCGAGCAGGGCACCGGTTCGCCGGAGCAGCCCCGCGAACCGGACTCTCGTGACTCGCGTGTGCAGGCTTCGGCGCCGGGCGCGCTCCCGAGGCGCGGTCTCATCGCCGCGAAACCAGCAGCGACCTCGTTCTGATCAATCCGAGCCCCTCGGGCTCACCCACGTCCGACGGCGCCGAGCGGCCCCCGGTCTGCCGCGGGGGCGGGAGCGGGACACGGCTCGCGCCATCGGTCGACGGAGGCCAGCAGCGCCTCGGGCCCGATGGGCTTGGTGAGGAAGTCGTCGTAGCCCGCGGCGGCGCAGGCGCGCCGGTCCTCCACGCTCACGCTGGCGGTGAGGGCGAGCACCGGCGTCTTCACGCCCTGCGCGCGCGCGGCCCGCACCACCTCGAGCCCGCTCAGGCCCGGCATCTGGACGTCGAGCAGCGCGACGTCGAAGGCCCCACCGAGGAGCAGCGCGAGCGCCACCGTGCCATCACCCGCGGTGAGCACTTCGTGGCCTCCCCGCTCGAGCAGCTTGCGGGTGATGCGCAGGTTGATCTCGTTGTCGTCGGCGACGAGCACGCGCGCGGGCCGCCCGCCTCCGATGCGAACGGGCGCCGGTGCAGGCTCCGGGGCGAGGGCCACGACGAGCGGCACCCGGAGCGCGAAGCACGAGCCCTGACCTGGCGCGCTGGTGACCTCGATGTCGCCGCCCATCAGGCGGGCCAGCCGACGCGCGATCGACAAGCCCAGGCCGGTGCCGCCGAAGCGACGGTGAATGCTGATGTCAGCCTGCACGAAGGGCTGAAAGAGCCCGTCGCGCTCCGCGGGGCTCATGCCGATGCCGGTGTCTGCCACCTCGACGTACAGGACTCCGACCCGCGACCCGACCCGGCAGGTGACCGTTCCCCGCTCGGTGAACTTCAGCGCATTGCCCAGCAGGTTGACGCAGATCTGCCGCAGCCGCGGCCAGTCGAGGTGGAGCCGGAGAGGAAGCTGGGGGTCGATCTCCAGGGCCAGCACGAGCCTTCGCTCCTCGGCGCGGGGTCGAAAGAGCCGGGTGAGGCGGACCAGCTCGTCAGCGAGGCAGACGTCGGTCGGGTCGAGTTGAAGCCGGCCGGCGTCGATCTTCGAGAGATCGAGGATGTCGTCGACCAGGCCCGTCAACGCGTCCGCCGACCACTTGATGGTGTCGAGGTAGTCGCGTTGCTCGCCGTCGAGCCGGGTGTCACCCAGCAAGGTCGTCATGCCCACCACGCCGTTGAGGGGTGTGCGTATCTCGTGGCTCATCACCGAGAGGAAGACGGTGCGGCCGCGCACCGCTGCGACCGCCGTGTCGCGGGTGGCCGCGAGCTCCTCGACGGTGGCGCGCTGGGCTTCGACCAACTCGAAGTTGTCGAGCACCCGCGCGGTCACCTCGGCCGAGGTGCGCTGCAAGGTAAAGGTGTAGAGCGCGAGGGCCACCAGCAACAGCCAGTCATTCTGGCTGTCCGCGTGTACGGCGAGCGAGATCCACAGGCTCCCGAGCGCGGGCAGGCTGAAGAGGCGCAGGGCCGCCCGTGACCCGAGGCTCGAGCCCAGGCTCCCGGCCACCAGTCCCGCACACAACACGATGGACAGGACCCGCTCGTCGGCCGTGCCCGACGCCCCGATGGCGAACCCCACGCCCCACCAGGTGCCCCCCACGCCAGCGCCGACCAGCGCGTTCCGGTAGGAGCGCTCGACCTCCTCCGTGCTCGTCGGCCCGTGCCCCCGGAACCAATGCCGGCTCCACCAGCGCGCAGCGGTGATGATGAAGAAGCCCGCCAGCCAGCCCGCTCGCACCGCCGCCGAGATCGAGCCGTCGAGCCCGAAGATGAAGAGCACTGCCACCGCGCTCGACGCCGCGAGGCTGGTGGTGAGCTGATCGAACAGCAGCGTGGTGGCATGCAGCCGCACCCGGGCCGCGTGGGCGAGCGTCAGGTGGAGGCCGCTGGGGGACATTTCGGGAACTCCCTCTCAATGGCCGTGCCGCGCGCCGATCACTCTCGCCTCGCGGTGTTCCGCGACGCGGTCGGGAGTCGGCCGCACCCCCCGGGTGGGTCAGTCGCGCCGGATTCCCAGCAGGGCGTCGGCGAAGCGGGCGGGCGCCGCGGCGTCGTGGCGGAAGAAGAGCTCCGGCTCGACCACCTCCAGCTCCATCAGGTGCAGCCGCCCCTGCCACTCGACGGCGTCCACCCGCGCATAGACCGTGCCCGGCGCCGAGCGGGCCAGGAGCTCCGTCGCCTCGGAGACCTCCCGCGCGCTGGGGGTGAAGGGCGCCGAGACCCCGCCGTACTCGTGCTGCACCCGCCACTCGCCGGCCCGCGGTCGCTTCGTCACCCCGTGGCTGAACACGCCGCCGAAGAACACGAACGAGCGCTCGCCTTCGGTGATCGACGGCACGAAGGGCTGCAGCAGGTACGGCTCGTCGCTCGAAGGCGCGGTGTCCAGAAGCTGACGCACCACCTGCGCAGCTTCGGAGGTATCGAAGCGCTGCGCCCCCACGGCGTTCGCGGTGAAGGCCGGCTTGAGCACCGCGCGCGCCCAGCCTCTCGCTTCGAGGAGCGCCGGCACCCGGACGAGCTCTGCAGGGAGCATCTGCTCGGTCGGCACCACGGCGACCCCCTGGGCCGCGAGGCGGGGGAGGTAGGTCTTGTCGGCGAAGGCGAGCATCGTCGCGGCGGTGTTCACCACCCGGGCGCGCGTGCTGTGCAGCGACTCGAGGTAGCGGCGGAACTGCGCACGGTGGTGAAACCAGTCCCACGGGCTGCGCATGACCACCACGTCGAAGGCGTCGAGGGCCACGGCGGGCGTCTGGGTCCAGAGGGCCGGAAGCACCTCGTGACCGCGGCGACGCAGCTCCTCGGCCGCGAGGCGATCGTCCTCATAGAGTTCGGCGAAGCGGGTCTCGGTGAGGAACGCGATGCGCACGGAGCCGCTCATAGCCCGCCTCGATGTCGACCCGGCGCATCGACTCCTGCTGACGACGGGACTGCGGTACATCGACGACATGCGGCGACGGTTCGGGTGGGTGAGCTGTAGAGCGTCGAGCCCCTGATGCGCGCGCTGCGATTCTCGGTCTTCGGCGGGCCTGACGTGCTGCGCGTCGAGGAGATCGAGCCGCCGCTTGCCGGCCCGGGTGAAGTGCTCGTCGAGGTGCACGCCGGCGGGCTCAACTTCGCCGACACCGAGCGGCGGCGCGGGCTCTACCTCGCCGATGAGCCGCTCCCCGAGACGTCAGGCTTCGAGGGCGCCGGGATCGTCGCCACGCTCGGGGAAGGCGTCGACCTCCGCTGGAGCGGCCGCCGCGTCGCCTTCGTTTCCCCACGCGCCCACGCCGAGGTGTGCGCGGTGCCGGTGGCGAAGCTGATCGAACTCCCCGATGCCCTCGACTTCGTGCGCGGCGCCGCCTTCCCCGTGCAGGCGCTCACCGCGTGGCACGTGCTGCACACGCAAGGGCACGTGTCGTCGCGCGACGTGGTGTTGGTGCACAGCGCGGCCGGCGGCGTGGGTCAGCTCCTGGTGCAGCTCGCTCGCGAGGCTGGCGCGAAGGTCATCGGCTCGGTGTCCCGCGACGCGAAGCAGGCCAGGGTGCTCGAGCTCGGCGCCCACCACGCGCTGACCCGGGGGCCCGGCTTCCTCGAGGCCCTCCACGCGATTGCGCCCGAGGGCGTCACCTTGCTGCTCGAAGGCATCGGCGCAGAGCTGAGGCCTGACCTCCTGCCCTCGCTCGCGCCCTACGGACGCTGGGTGACCTACGGGACGGCCTCTGGCGCACCGGCACCGCTCGACCTCGAGACCCTGTACGCCAAGTCAGTCACGGTCAGCGCCTTCTGGCTGCGCACCCCACTTCCACAAGCGCTCGCGATCCATGCACAAGCCGAAGTGCTGGCGCGACTGGTGCACAGTTCCCTCCGACAGGAGGTCACCACGTGCTCACTCCAGGACGCCCCGCGCGCGCATCGTCGGCTGGAAGCCGGGCTGACTACCGGCAAGTGGGTACTGCAGATCCGCTGAGCCCCGAATTCCGGTCGCGCAGCGAGTGCACGCCGTGCACGCCCTCGCAAAAGCTGCGTGTGACCAAACCCCTGAATTCCACGAGATACGGATCGATGCTCCCGCTGCTTGCGGTGAGCCTGTCCGCCGGCGCCTTGCCCGCGGAGCTGATCGACCGCGTGGCTCAGCGCCGCATTTTCTTCGGCCACCAGTCGGTCGGCGGCAACATCGTCGCCGGTCTCTCCGACATCGGCGCTGGGCGCCTTACCGTGACGGAAGGCCGCAACCCCGAGGCGTTCGACAGGCCGGGCTTCGTGCACACCTTCATCGGGAAGAACGAACAGCCCGCGAGCAAGGTGGCCGACTTCGAGGCCGCGCTCGACGCCATCGGTGGGCGGGCCGACATCGCCTTCTTCAAGTTCTGTTACGTCGACTTCGACGCGAACACCGACGTCGACGCGGTCTTCGCCGAGTACGCGGCGGCGATGGCGCGGTTGCGCGCGAAGTACCCTGCCGTCACCTTCGTGCACGTCACCGCCCCGCTCACCGTGGTGCAAGGCGGCCCGAAGGCGTGGCTCAAGAAGGTCACCGGCGCCGCGCCGTGGGGGGCGAAGGAGAACGCCGCGCGGCACCGCTACAACGAACTGCTGCGCGCGAAGTTCGCCGGGCAGCCGCTCTTCGACCTCGCCGCGCTCGAGGCGACGAAGCCCGACGGCACGACCCAGACCTTCACGCTCGACGGCCGGCAGGTGCCCGCGCTCGCCCCCGCGTGGTCCGACGACGGGCAACACCTCGACGTCGCGGGCCGCCGTTACGTGGCGCAGTCGCTCCTCTCCTTCCTGGCGAAACTCCCATGAACCTCGCGCGGCTCAAGCTGTGGCGCTGTTCGAAGGTGGGCGCGCGCGTGCGGGTGCTGGGCTCCGTCTACCTCCTGGGTGGGGGCCGCATCGAGGTGGGCGACGACGTGTTCATCGACGGGCGCGTGGTGCCGGTGGAACTGCACGCTGGCCCCAGGGGGCTGCTGCGCATCGGCGAGGGGTGCGTACTCGAGGGCGGCGTGTCACTCGAGGCAGAGGAGCGCGTCGAGCTCGGCCCCCGCTGCCACCTCCACGCCTTCGCCAAGGTGTTGGACAACCACTTCCACCCCGTCAACGGCTCGCGCCACCAGCGCCCGGCCTCGAAGCCCGTGCGGCTCGACGAGGGCGTGGAGCTCGGCCCCCACGCGGTCGTGCTCCCCGGGGCGCACCTCGAGGCGCACGTCACGCTCGAGCCGGGCGTGGTCATCGGGCGGCACGTGAAGGCTGGCCTCACCCTCGCGGGCGCCCCGCCCCGCGTCGTACACATGGGAGGCGCCGCATGAGTGCCTTGACCGTCAGTCTGCGCGACTGGGTGGCGAACCGGGCCCCGCCGCTCGCCCGCGGCCTGCGGCTGGTCGACCGCGTGCGGGCCCAGGTGCTGCTGCGCGAATGCAAGGTGGGCTCCGATGTCGTGGTGCACGGCCCGCTCGGGGTGAACATCGAGGGCGAGGCGCACATCGGGCCCCGCTGTTGCTTCGTCAGCGGGCCGGTGCCCACCACGCTGCGCGTCGCCCGGGGCGGGACGCTCGACATCGGCGAGGCCTGCTACTTCAACTACGGCGTCTCGCTCGACGTGAAGCAGTCGGTGCGCGTGGGGCCCCGTTGCATGTTCGGCTCCTACGTCCACCTCGGCGACGCGACCCGCCGCGGCAGCAAGCCCATCGTGCTGGGTCACGACGTGTGGGTCGCCCACGGGGCGGTCATCGAGCCCGGCGTCACCATCGGTGACGGCGCGGTCATCGCCGCGGGAGCCGTCGTCACCGAAGACGTTCCAGCCGGGATGCTCGCGATGGGGAACCCGGCGCGCCTGATGAGCCAGCAGCTCGCGCAGAGTTCTTGAGGCAACCGAGGGGACGATATGAGTGACGTGGCACCGCGGCTCCGAACCTTCATCCAGGACACGTTCTTCGTCGAAGGGTTCACCGACTCGGACTCGTTCCTGAAGAACCGCCTCGTCGACTCGACCGGCATGATGGAGCTGGTCGCCTTCATCGAGACCGAGTTCGGCTTCAAGGCGGGCGACGCCGAGTTGGTGCCGGCGAACCTCGACTCCATCGACAACCTCGTCGCCTACATCGCGCGCAAGCGCCCGAGCTGACGCCATGTGCGGCATCACGGGCTTCACCCTGCCCCCGGGGCTGACGGGGAACGGTCTGAGCGAGGCGGCGGCGAGGCTGCGCGCGATGACCGCGTCGCTGCACCACCGCGGGCCCGACGCGCAACGCGGCACGGTGCTCGACGGCGTCGCGCTGGGCCACACCCGGCTGTCCATCGTCGACCTCGCGGCCGGCGGCCAACCGATGCACGCCCCGGAGCGCGGCCTCACCATCGTGTTCAACGGCGAGGTCTTCAACCACGTCGAGCTCCGCGCCCAGTTGACTGACTGGAAGTTCCGCACCCGTAGCGACACCGAGGTCATCCTCGCCGCGTGGGACGCGTGGGGCCCGGCCGCCGTCGAGCGCTTCATCGGCCAGTTCGCCTTCGCCCTGTGGGACGCGAAGACGAAACAACTGTGGCTGGCGCGCGACCGCGTCGGCATCCGCCCGCTGTACTTCGCCGAACTCAAGGGCGGGGGCCTCGCCTTCGCCTCGGAGGCGCGCGCGCTCTTCGCCGGCGGCCACCTGTCCCCGAAGCTCGACGGGCGGGCGGTGAACGAGACGGTGCACCTCTGGGCGCCGGTCTCGCCGCACACGTCCTTCGAGGGCGTGACCCAGCTCGCGCCAGGCCACGTCGCGCTCGTGGAGGGCGGGCGCGTCACCTGGAAGAAGCGGTATTGGGAACTCGACCTGTCCGACGAGCGCGTCGAGCGCGACCTGCCGTTCCACGAGGCGATGGAGCAGGTCGAGGCCACGCTGACCGACGCGTTGACGCTGCGGCTGCGCGCCGACGTGCCGGTGGCGGCGTACCTCTCGGGCGGCCTCGACTCGTCGCTGCTGTGCGCCCTGGCGCAGGACGAGCTCGGGGGCACGCTGCAGACCTTCTCGGTCAGCTTCCAGCAGGCGCGCTTCGACGAGCGCAGCTTCCAGCAGCAGGTGGCCGACGCGCTGCACACCACCCACCGCATGGTGCCGGTGAGCGACGCGGACATCGGCACGCTGTTGCCCGACGTGGTGTGGCACACCGAGCAGGTGCTGCTGCGCTCGGCGCCGGCGCCCTTCTTCGCGCTCTCGCGGCTGGTACGGCAACACGGCACCAAGGTGGTGCTCACCGGGGAAGGCGCCGATGAGGTCTTCCTCGGCTACGACCTCTTCAAGGAGACCGCGGTGCGGCAGTTCTGGGCGCGCCAGCCGCAGTCTACCGCGCGGCCGAAGCTCTTCTCGCGGCTCTACCCGTACCTCTCGCTCTCGAAGCAGGCCCCGGAGGTGCTGCGCAGCTTCTTCGGCCTGGGCCTCGAGACGCCCGGCGCGCTCGACTTCTCGCACCGCATCCGGTGGACGAACTCCGGCCGCGTGGCGCGCTTCTTCTCGAAGGACTTCGCCGCCGCGCGCGCGGGCGAGTCCCCCATCGACGCGATGCTGGCGACGGTGCCCGCCGAGGTGCGCCGCTGGAGGCCGATGGCGCGCGCGCAGTACCTCGAGTTCAACACCCTGCTCTCGGGCTACCTGCTCTCGGCACAAGGGGACCGCATGTTGATGAGCAACTCCGTCGAGGGGCGCTTCCCGTTCCTCGACCACCGGCTCATCGAGCTCTCGGCGCGGCTGCCGCAGCGCTTCAAGCTCAACGGGCTCGACGAGAAGTTCATCTTGAAGAAGCTGGCGAAGGGCCGCGTGCCCGACGCGGTGCTGGAGCGCACGAAGTTCCCGTACCGCGCGCCGGTGGCCGAGGCGCTGGTCGGCCCGTCGGCGCCGGCGTGGAGTCGCGAGCTGCTGGCCGCTCCGGCGGTCGGCGCGGCGGGCGTGTTCGACGGGGCGAAGGTGGAGAAGCTGGTGGCGAAGCTGCGCGCGGGAACCGGGGTGCCCTCGGAGGCCGACGCGATGGCGTTGATGGCGGTGGCCTCGGTGCAGTTGCTCTGGCAGCAGTTCGTGCACGCGCCGCGCGAGATCCCCCGGGCCCACCTCGACGCGGTGCAGCTCCTCCCGGTGGAGGCGCTGTCATGAGCCCCCGGAGCGACACCTTCACCCACCCCTTGAACGACGGTCCGGTCGACTGGCTCGAGCATCACGCCGCCCACACCCCGAACGCGCCCTTCGTCACCGTGCCCGGCGAACCGTGGGTGACCTTCGGGGAAGCCCAGGCCCGCGTCGAATCGCTGCGCGCTTTTCTCGCCTCGCTCGGGGTGACCGAGGGCAGCAACGTGATGCTGGCGCTCCCCAACGTCCCGGCGAACTCCATCGCCTGGCTGGCCGTGCAGTCGCTGGGCGCCACCGCGGTGGAGGTCGATCGCGAGTGGGGCGAGCTCCCGCTCTCGGAGGCGGTGGCGCAGACCGACCCCGCGGTGGTGGTGATGGAGGGCCGTGACGCGCGGCGCTGGGGAACGATGGCCGGCGTGACGCGCTGCCTGGTGGTGCACCCTTCGCCTCCGCCGCCCGCGCTCGAGAAGGCGCTGCAGGGCCGGTACGTCGGCTGGCTGTCGGAGCGGGGCGAGGTGCCGCACGCTGCGCCCCGGACGCCGCGCGTTCCGACGGAGGACACGCGCATCGCGCAGCTCATCTTCACCTCCGGCTCCACGGGGACGCCGCGCGGCGTGCAGCACACCAACCGCAACGTGGCGACGAGCGCCGCCTCCATCGCGACCTACCTCGGCCTGACGCCCAGTGACCGCGCGCTGCTGGTGCTGCCGCTCTTCTACGTCTTTGGAAAGAGCGTGCTCAGCTCGCACCTGCTGGTGGGCGGCTCGGTGCTGCTCGACCACCGCTTCATGTACCCGCGGGTGGTGATGGAGTCGATCGCCACCGAGCGCTGCACGAACTTCTCGGGCGTGCCTTTGACGTACGAGCTGCTCAAGCGGCAGGTGGACTTCACCAGCCTCGACCACTCGGCGCTCCGCTTCGTGACGCAGGCCGGCGGGGCGATGGCCCAGGAGACCATCGACTGGGCGCGCACCACCTTCGCGCCGGCGCAGGTGATCGTGATGTACGGCCAGGCCGAGGCGACGGCGCGGCTCTCGTATCTCCCGCCGGAGCGCGCGGTGGACAAGCGCGGCTCGGTGGGCCGCGGCATCCCCGGGGTGACGCTCGAGGTGGTCGACGACGACGGTCGGCCGGTGACGCCCGGCGTGGTGGGCGAGCTGACGGCGCGCGGCGAGGTGGTGATGCCCGGCTACCTCGGCGCGCCCGAGGAGACGGCGAAGGTGCTGCGCAACGGCCGACTCTACACCGGCGATCTCGCCACCCAGGACGCCGACGGCTTCGTGTTCATCGTGGGCCGCAGCCGGGCGATGTTGAAGCTCGGCGGTCACCGCGTGGCGCCCGGGGAGATCGAGCGGGGGTTCCGCGGCCACGCGGGCGTGCGCGAGGTGGCGGTGGTCGGCGCGAAAGACCCGCTGGCCGGCGAGGTGGCGGTCGCCTTCGTCGTGCGCAGCGATGCCAGCGTCGACGAGGTGGCGCTGCTCCGGCACTGCCGCGCGCTGTTGCCCGCGTCTCGCGTGCCGGCGCACGTGGCCTTCGTCGATGCGCTCCCCCGCAACACCTTCGGCAAGGTGCTGCTCGCCGAACTGCAGCACATGGCGGCGCTGCTCCACGCTTCCTCACCGTGAAGGACTCATTCCCATGACGATCTTTTCCCGTGACGTATTGACGCTGGACCTCGAGCAGAAGGCGAAGGAGTTGTCGGTCGCGCTGGAGACCGCGGTGCTCAAGACGCTGCGCCGGCGAGGGCTGGTGGTGGCGGTGTCGGGCGGCATCGACTCGGCGTGCGTCGCGGCGCTGGCGGTGCGCGCGCTGGGGCCGAAGCGGGTGTTCGGGCTGCTGCTCCCCGAGCGTGACAGTGCCGGCGAGAGCACGCGCTACGGCAAGAAGCTCTGCCAGACGCTGGGCATCCAGTACGAGTTGATGGACGTGGCGCCGATGCTCGAGGCGGCGGGCTGTTACCGCATTCGAGACGAGGCGGTGGCCTCGGTGGATCCGGACTTCAAGCCGGGTATGCCGTGGAAGATCGTCTCGACGGCGAACCGGCTCGACAGCGACGCGATCAACGCCTTCTACGTCGTGGTGCAGCGGCCCAACGGCAGCGAGGTGAAGACGCGCCTGTCGCCGAAGGCGTACCTGGAGATCGTCGCGGCGACGAACTTCAAGCAGCGCACCCGCAAGATGATGGAGTACTTCCACGCAGACCGGCTGATCTACGCCGCCAGCGGCACGCCCAACCGGCTCGAGTACGACCAGGGCTTCTTCGTGAAGCTCGGTGACGGCGCGGCCGACGTGAAGCCGATCGCGGGTCTGTACAAGACCCAAGTCTACGCCCTGGCGCGGCACCTCGGGGTCATCAGCGAGATCTGCGAGCGCGAGCCGACGACCGACACGTACTCGCTGGCGCAGTCGCAGGAAGACTTCTACTTCGCGCTCCACTACCGGACGCTCGACCTCGTGCTGTGGGGCAAGAACCACGACGTGCCGGCGGCCGAGGTGGGCCGGGTGCTGGGCTTCACCGAGCAGCAGGTGGTGCGCGTGTACGACGACATCGATCAGAAGCGCCGCACCACGGCGTACTTCCACGCGCCGCCGCTGTTGCTCGAGCCGGTGCCGGAGCTGAAGCCGTTCGCCCTCCACTGATTCAGCATCGCGTCGGCCCAACCGAACGAGCCTATTTCATATCATACGCGTTTTAGTGAGATAAATTACCTACTTCGAGCATGACCAGCAACTCGAGCAAAAGAGCGAGGGTGGGGAAAGCAACCGAATCGAAGCTTGCAGTCTGGAGTGACGAATCGTTCGTGCCGCGCTGCTGTGGGTGCATGCTCTGCCGGAGGGCAACGCAAACGCTGCGCTCGTCTGGGCTTCCCCGTGACCTCGCTCAACCGCACGGGCCGGGATTCCTTCGGGACCGATGGGCCCGCGTGATGCAGCAACGCGAGTCACCATGCGTGCGAACTCTGCGGGAGAGCTGTGGTCATCGCTGTGCCTCGCAGGCTTGCTGAGCTGCGCGGGCCCCACCCAGCAGCAGCCGCCGCCCGGCGGGGGAGGCGGCGGAACTGGCGGTGACTGCGACTGCCTCGTGGACGGCGGCGGCGGAATCGCGGGCGGAACGGGCGGCGGAATCGGAGGGGGCACAGGAGGCGTCGGAGGCGTCGGCGGCACAGGCGGCACGGGCGGCACGGGCGGCACGGGCGGCACAGGCGGCACAGGCGGCACGGGCGGCACAGGCGGCACGGGCGGCACGGGCGGCACGGGCGGCACAGGCGGCGGCACGGCCGGCACGGGCGGCGGAGTCGGTACTGGCGGCGGAGTCGGAGGCGGCACAGGCGGCGGCGTCGGAGGCGGAACAGGAGGGACCGGTGGCGGCACCGCGATGAACCAGGACGCCGGCCCCTGCAGGCCGCTCCAGGGCACGGTCACCGCGGTCACCCGGGGCACCTACTGCGTCACCGGTGACGTCATCATCCCCACCGGCGTCACGCTCGAAGTCCCGCCGGGGACCACCTTCATCGTCACCGGCCGCTACCACTTCGGCCGCGACCCCTCGATCCCCGACGCGGAGCCGCCCACCATTGCGGGCAGCGGCAGCCTCCACGCCATCGGCACCGCGGCCGAGCCGATCGTCTTCCGCGGCGCGACCCCCACGACCAACTGGTACGGCATCGTCATCTCGCACAGCCACGACACCGTGCACCTCGAGTACGTGACGATCCGCGACACCTACAAAGACGACACCAACGTCAGCAGCCGCATCTGGCGGCGCGGGGGCGGGCTCGGCTCGTACGTCAACGTGCGGGGCACGATCATCCGCCACTGCACCTTCACCAACAACCGCGCCGCGTCGGTCGCCGGCGCGCTCGACCTCAACAGTCACGGCCAGTGGCCCAACGAGGGACCGGTGGAGATCACCGACTCGCTCTTCGAGAACAACACCTGCGAGTGCGCCAGCTACTCCGGGTCGGCGACCGATCTCTGCGGCGGCGGGGCGATCCGCTTCTCACACATCGGCGGCAACGCGACCCTCGTGAAGATCCAGGGCAACGTCTTCCGCAACAACGAGGCCCGCAAGACGACCTCCATCGATGCCTTCGGCGGCGCCATCGGCGGCTTCGACTCGAGCCTCCTCCTGGGGCCCGGCAACGTCTTCACCGGCAACCGCGCCGGCACCGGCGACGGCGCCATCTCGTGCGCCCATCAGCCGACCGTGGGCACGGTGATCGACGGCGTCGACCCGTCGATCGTCTTCACCAACAACACGCCCGACAACGGCTGCGGAAAGTGACGGGCCCGCTCAGGCGGGTTTCCAGCCCGTGGGCGAGGGCGGCCTCGGGACCAGGTGGTTCCGGGCCGCAGCGGCGTGGTTCCCCAGTCCCGCGCGTGGCACCAGCTTCTCCAGGCGCGCCTTACCGCCCGCCGCCTCGAGCAAGCGGGCGTCGCGCTCGGCCGGGTAGCTCCCGGTGGCCACGATGACCACGTCCTTCACCTGCGCCAGGCCCCCTCGCTTCACCGCGTCGAGGATCGCCGTGTTCGCCCCGGGGCCGGCGTCGCGCTCGTAGAGGCAGTCGAGGAGCACCAGCTGGTCTGCCTGGAGCGTGCCTCCGGTCATCGCCGCCGCCAGCGCGCGACCGCCCGACGAGTGGGCCGAGACCACGAACTGCGAACCCGCCGCAGCGCTCACCCCGGCGCCCGCCAGCGCGTCGCGCACCGTGGCCGCCTCGTCCCTCACGTTCGTCCAGTTGGTCGCCCGGCCGCCGACGTTGGCCTGGGCCTCGGGGAGCACCCACAGCCGCTGGGGATCGTTCGCCAGGTGCTCGCGGATGTTGCCGGTGTGATCGCCGCTGGCCGCGCCCACGCTGGTGAGGTCGCCGTGGAAGTGCGTCTGCACCGTCGCGGGCCTGGCAGGGTCGAAGCCCGGCGGCACCAGCGTCAACACCGGCGCGCCTCCGTTGGCCGGGGTGGTGGTCACCGTGAGGCGCGCGGGCGGCGTGCGCGAGAGGAAGTCGGCATACGTCGCCTTCGCCTCCTCGAGGGTGCGACCCAGCGAGGGGTTCGCCTGCTTGAGCCGCGCGAGTTCGTCACGGCTGATG
>JBBRUE010000044.1:0-15672 GCA_038248085.1 Myxococcales bacterium
GATCGATCCCCGCGGCAGCGGCTCGCCTCGGGCGCGACATCGTGTGCATGGAGCTCGAGGCGGAGTGGGCCGAGCGCGTCACCCAGCGACTCGCCCTCGCCCCCTGAGGCTGACGTTCAGCGGAGCGACAGCCAGAACGCGATCGCCGCCAGCACCACCCAGATGACGCCCCACCGGATCGCGGCCGCGCGACTGGGCATGGGAAACGCGAGCACCGCCACGCCGAGGGCCGCGAGCGAGGCCCCGAGCCACCGCGCGCGGGCTCCGGTGAGCGCGACGTCGGCCCCGTGCAGCCGCGTGGTGATCCCGAAATATTCGCCGGTGACGATCGCCCAGCCACCGAGCCCCACCAGCGCCACGGCGACCAGCCCCACCATTCCCGCGGCCATGCGCCGTTGCTGTTCCTGTTGTTGCGCCTTGTTCAGCGGGGCGCTCATGGCTGAACGAGAACGAGCAGCGTGAACGGGCCCTTCGACACCAGCTCGCCGTCGACGATGACGTACGCCGTGACGCCGGCCTGAACGGTGAAGGTGACCGACTCGGCCTGTCCGGGTCCGTTGAGCACCGTGCCGGCGAGGCACGCGTTCGCGCCGCACGTGGTCTGCACGTAGAGCATCGGGTCGAAGGTGCCGTTCAACGGCGTGACGGTGACCGTGTAGGTCGTCGTGACGGTCGGGTGCAGCGCGTACGCCACGTCGCGCCCTGAAGCGGAGCCACCGGACGAACACCCGTTGCCAGCGGAGGGGCCGTAGTCGTCGGCGATCGAAGTGGCGTCGGTCGTGCCGGTGAACGTGCCGCCGGCCGTGACATCGGGAGCCATCGCGCAGGTGTCGCCACCATTGAGGGAGCCCGCGTCTACAGACCCGCCCCCGCCACCCGTCGCGGTTCCGCCACCCGTCGCAGCTCCGCCGCCCGTCGCGGTTCCGCCACCCGTCGCGGTTCCGCCGCCTGTCCCGGTTCCGCCGCCCGTCGCAGCTCCACCGCCCGTCGCGGTTCCGCCACCCGTCGCAGTTCCACCGCCCGTCGCAGTTCCACCGCCCGTCGCGGTTCCGCCACCCGTCGCAGCTCCGCCGCCCGTCGCGGTTCCGCCCCCGGAGCCGCCATCCGAGATGGTGGCCATCGACGTCCCGCACGCCGCCAACACAAGAAAGAGGAGTGACCAACGCGCCATGTCGCCCACCGTACGGCGAAATAGCCAATCAACTCAATACCTTACCATGGCGCACTGGGTGACATCGACTGTCGTCGCGTGCAGGGTGGAGGTCCGACAACAGAGCATGTTGCACACCATTTCATCGCCACGGGTTTCCCCAGCAGCCTCGGTTCTCGAGGCGCCACTTCCCTTTCCGGAGTCATCCATGTCCCCACTCGTTCAGCGTCCGCTGCGCGTGTCGCTCTTCGTCTGCGCGCTCGTCCTCTCGGCCTCGGCCTGTGGCACCGCCGACGTGAAGATCTCCGGCTCGCTGTCGGGCAACGATCCCTTCGTTCGCGTCGCGCGCACCTCGCAGGCGTTGACGGTCGATGGCGGCTCCGACGGCTACGTCTCCGCGGGCAACGAGAACTTCTACCTGGCGATCAACAAGTCGCAGCTCGCACAGCGGTGGTTCCTCTCGGCCTACCTCACGCAGTGGCACCCGTCCGAGAACCTGCCGGTGCGCTCGCTGGGGACCCGCGTGGTCACCTTCAAGGTGCAGAACGGCAAGCTCTTCGTGTTCGACGCGACCGACGGCGCGAAGTGGAGCGACGTGCTCGACCCGCAGATCGTCGTCGAGGCGTACCCGTTGGTGACCGACTTCGCGCCGTTCAACGCGCTGGCGGGTGCGAGCAACTACGTGTTGATCGATCCCGCCGCGGGCCTCAACCGCTTCGACGTCGTCGCCGATGACTTCGCCGCGAGCTACCAGGCGCGCTTCCAGGTCGATCTCTCGTATCTCCAGCGCTACCGCGTCACCGGCGACGGCGTGTCCTACGAGCAGGTCTTCACCGGGTACACCGAGGTCCCCGGGCCCGGCATCCTCGGGTTCGACCAGCCGTTCCGGGGCTCGGGCACGATGGCGATCTCCCTGCGCCGGTACAGCGAGGGCGCGGGCTTCGTCGCCTCGGAGCTCCCGCCGGACAACCACTACTTCGGCAGCGGCAACGTGCAGTACGTGCCCAACCAGCCTCGGGTGAAGCGCAACGTCGTGAAGTGGAACATCAAGCCGGGCATGCAGCCGGTGCCGTGGCGGATCACCAGGAGCATCGAGCGCCTCAAGGCCGACCCGCGGCTCACCGGCATCGACGTCGAGGGCGCCATCGCGCGCGGCGTGACGGGCTGGAACGACGCCTTCGGTTTCCCGGTCTTCACCGTCGTGCCCACCACCGCGGCCGACTCCTTCGGCGACGACGACAAGAACTTCATCGTGGTCGACACCAACCCCGGCGCGGGCCTCGCGTTCGCCAACTGGCGTGAGAACCCGAACACCGGTGAGATCCGCGGGGCCTCGGTCTACTTCTCGAGCGTCTTCGTCGAGGGCGCGTTGCAGTCCGCGGGCGACGCCGGCATGCCCCAGCCTGTCGACGCAGGCCCGGCGCCGATCGACGCGGGGCCCGTCTTCACCGAGTGCGCGCCCACCCTGGTCATCAGCCAGGTCTTCGGCGGCAACTCTGCGACCGGCTTCCGCAACCAGGACTTCGTGGAGCTCCACAACCGCACGGCGAACGCGATTCCGCTCAACGGGCTCTCGCTGCAGTACGGGCCCTCGACGGGCACCGCGGCGTGGCAGTCGGTCGCCCTGACCGGCACCGTGGCGCCGGGCGGCTCATACCTCGTGGGCTTCGCGGCGACCGCCGATGGCGGCGTCGGCATCCCCGCTCCCGATCAGACCAGCGGCGTCAACCTCTCGGCCTCGGCGGGCAAGGTCGCGCTCGTCACCGGCGTCACCGCGCTGGTCGGTGCGTGCCCGACCGCCAACGTGATCGACGCGGTCGGCTACGGCACCACCAACTGCAGCGAGCTGCACCCCGCGCCCGCCGGTTCCTCGACGGCCGGCGTGCTCCGTGGCGGCCTCGGCTGCTTCGACACCAACGACAACGCCGCCGACTTCGTGAGCAACGCGAGCGATCCGCGCAACGGCTCCAGCGCCCCCGCGTTCTGCACCTGCGTCGCGCCTCCGGTCATTCCCGTGCCGCTCATCGCCACGCCCGTCTCGGCCGACGGCGGCGTGAACCTCGTCGCCGGCACTCCGCAGCGGGTGACGCCTTCGTTGCGCTGGGCCGCGATGCCCGACGACGCGCTGTGCTCGATGCGCCGGGAGACGGCGGTCATCCCCGCGGGCATGACCCGCAAGGAGTTCCTCGAGAAGTACATCACCCACGTGGTGCTCCACGAGGTCGGCCACACGCTCGGCCTGCGCCACAACTTCAAGGGCTCGCTCGAGGGCTCGTCGGTGATGGACTACACGAACGACGAAGACGCGGTGAAGCTCGACAAGCCCGGCGTCTACGACGTCGCGGCGGTGAAGTTCCTCTACGGGCTCGCCCCGGCCGCGCCGACCCAGGCGTTCTGCACCGACGACGGCACCACCGTCGACAGCACCTGTGATCGCTTCGACATGGGCGTAGCGCCGCTCACCACCGACCTGCGCCCGCGCTACCAGGCGATGATGCGCACCGCGCTCACCGGGCAGCACGACGTGCAGTACCGCGAGATCTTCCCCCTCACCCGCTACGTCCGCGGCGCGCAGAACGAGGCCCAGCGGCTCGAGGCCTTCAACGCGCTGATCGAAGACGTCGCCCCGCCGCTCAAGCCGGAGATCCTCGCGCTGGGCCCCAACGCCAACGCCTACGCGAACTTCTACAACGCGGTGTTGCTGCTCAACCTCTTCGTCGACCCGCGCACCCAGCGCGACGAGATCGGCGTCGACCCGACGATCCAGGACCCCGCCTTCCGCGCCCGCGTGGTGGAGGTGGCGAAGAACAGCCTCACCGGCTCCGACGGCCAGCGCTCGTTCGAGACGATGCGGGTGATGGTGAACGTGCTCAAGGCGATGCAGCACGCCGACGCGCTCGTCGCCCTCACCTCGGCCCGGGCGTACTTCGTGACCAACCGCAACGCGTGGCCGGTCGCCGTGCAGCCCCACGTCGACGACATGGTCCGCCGCATCGACCTCGCGACCTCGCCGTACTTCTATTGAACGTCAGGTAAGAGGAGCGCCGTGCAACCCACGGTTCTCCTCTTCGACATCGACGGCACGCTGGTCACCACCGGGGGCGCGGGCCGCCGCGCCATCGAGCGCGCGTTCGAGGTGATGCACGGCCGCGCCGACGCCTGCAGCCACCTCAGCTTCTCGGGAATGACCGACCGCGCCATCGTGCGGGAGGGGCTCCAGGCGATCGACGTCGAGGTGAACGAGCCGCGCATCGACGCGCTGATCGCCCGCTACGTCGAGTGCCTGCGCGAGGCGGTCGGCCAGGTGCCCGAAGAGAAGTACCGGGTGCACCCCGGCATGCGCGCGGCGGTCGAGGCGGGCCGGGCGGCGGGCATGGCCGTCGGCCTGGGCACCGGCAACGTGCGCGAGGGGGCGCGGGTCAAGCTCGAGCGCGTGGGCCTGTTCGAGCACTTCGCGTTCGGCGGCTTCGGGGACGATCACGAGCTGCGCCCAGAGCTGATCCGCAAGGGCGCCGAGCGCGGACTCGCGCTGTTGAAGGTCGCCGAGGCGCGGGTGGTGGTGATCGGAGACACCCCGAAGGACATCTCGGCCGCGCAGGCGATCGGCGCCCAGAGCGTCGCCGTGGCGACCGGCGGGTTCACCGTCGCTCAGTTGAAGGCCTCCGGAGCCACCTGGGCCTTCGAGACGCTCGACGATGAAGACGCGCTCACGGTGCTCCTCGGCCCCTGAGTTCCCTCGCCGTACGAAGAGTCAGGGAGAGGGGCTGAGCGCGAGATAGAACGCCTCGAGGAACACCTCGGGCAACGCATCGAGATCGCCCTCCGGCTGCCTCACGTAGCCGCGCGACTCGTACAACGCCCGCACGCCCTTCGCGCCGCGCCGCACGTGCAGACACAACCCGGGAAATCCCTGCGCCCGGGCCCACGCTTCGGCGCCGTCGAGCAGCAGCTTCGACACCACTCCGCCGCCATGCCCCACCCCCACCGCGAGGTGCCGCAGGTCCGCCGCGCGCTCGAGCCACGCCTCGGTCCCCGGCGTGCCCGGGGCCCACATCGCCACGGTGCCGACCACCGCCCCGGCCCGCTCGACCACCCACACCTTCGCCGCCGCCCGCTTCGCCGCCACGTCGCGCAGCTCCCGCTTGCGGCGCTCGGTGACCACCACCTCGGGCATCTTCTTCGCGTAGCTGGTGACGAAGGCCTCGACGAGCAGCTCGCCGAGCGCCTCGTCATCCGCCGCCACCGCGTCGCGCAGCCGGTACTGGCTCGTCATGCGCGGCGAAATAGCACCGGTCCCCTCGGTCGCCCGGGCAAATGAGGCCATGGTCGTTCGATTCGCGACTTCGAGGGGAGACGACCGATCAAGGGGCAGCTACTTGCGCGAGCCGTCGGGGTTGTACCGCTCGTCCTTGATCACCTTGCCCGACTCGTCCCATTCCTTGCCTGACAGGCGAACGCCGTCGGCCCACTCCTCCTCGAGGGCGGGCTTGCCGTTCTGGTCGAACCACCCCTTCTGGGTTCCGTGGCGCTTGCCGTCCTTCCACGTGTTCTCCTGCACCAACGTCCCCCGCTCTGACCAGCGGCGCTCCGTGCCCTCGTTGCGGTCGCCCCCGCGGAAGCGTTCCTGGCGAACGGTCTCTTCGAGCTCCTGCTGTCCGTTGTCGTACCAGCTGGCCCGCTTCCACAGCTCGCCGTCAGCGGTCTCCGCGAGCCGCTTCTTTCCGTTCATCCACCACGTGGTGTGGGCCTGGCGCTGGTCGTCCTTCCACGTCGTCTCCTCGGCGATCCTGCCGTCGTCGAACCAGGTGGTCTCCGGGCCGGTCTTCTTGCCAGCCCTCCACGTCAGCTGTCGCTGGAGCTTGCCGCCCTCGAACTTCTTCTGCGGCCCATCGAGGAGATCGTTCGCGTACATCTCGGACATCTTGAGCTGACCGTCCTTGTCGAAGAGCTGCCGCTCGCCGTTGCGCTTGCCGTCACGCACCGAGGTCGTCTCGAAGGGCTTGCCGTCCGGAAACGAGCGGGTGACCACCTCGGGCCCGGACTTCCCGGTGCAGGCGTTGGTGCCGAGGACGGAGCTGCCGTTCTGGGAGCAGCTGGTATCGGCGAGCTGGCCGCTCTCGTGGAAGGTGCGCGACAAGCCGTTCTGGCGATCGGCCTTCCAGGTCACCTCGCGGTGGAGCTTTCCATTGGGGTGCCACTCCTTCGCAACGCCGTCGCGGGCACCGTGGGCGTAGGGAACAGCCTCGTCGGGGGTCCCGTCTTCGCGGAAGCGCTCGTACAGCCCGTCGCGGCGGCCGTTCTCGTCGAGCCGGCCCTTCTCCTGCACCTTTCCGTTGGGCCAGTAGCCGGTATACGGGCCGCGCTGCTCACCCGCGACGTACTGCCTTTCTTCGCGCAGCTTTCCTTCGCGCCCGTAGAGCTTGCAGAGGCCGTCCTTCTGGTCGTCTTTGTAGTGGCAGGCTTCGTCGAGGAAGGCCTCGCGCGTGTATTCCTCGCACAGCCCTGACTTCTTGCCGTCCACGTAGTGGACGACGCTGGCCAGCTTGCCGTCGCGCCACGTCTTGGCGACGCCCACGAGCTTGCCGTGCGCGTACATTCCCTCGTACCGCTTCTGCCCACCGGTGGTGCAGACGATCTCCCCGTCGAGCTCGTTGTTCGCGTCGATGCCCTTGTTGCAGCCGTTGTCGTCGGTGACCCGGCGAGGCGCGGCCGAGAGGGCGAGGAGGAAGACGAGGAGCGCGTGCATCAGGTCCTCTTACCAACATCTCGATTCTGCGTCGGTGCGGCCGACCCTGTGCGGCGCGACAGGGCTGCCGAGCCCGGGAGGCGGCCACGGCGGGCGAGGCCACCATGAAGCCGCTCGTCCTGCCCACCGACCGCCCATCCCAATTCGGGGGAGCTGGCAGCAGCGGAAGGTACTTCTCACGCAGCGGAATTCACCGCTCGCTTCGGAGGTCCCATGCTTCGTCCCCTCGTCATCTCCTTGCTCCTCACCGGCTGCGCGACCCTCAGCGGAAGCATCGGGGCGTCAAAAGCGCCTTTCACCGTCAAAGTCGAAGGCGCGGGAACGCCGGTCATCTTCATTCCCGGCCTCTCGTCGCCTGGTGAAGTCTGGGACGGCGTCGTCGCGAAAGAACGCGCAAACCACGAATGCCACGTGCTCTCGCTCGCGGGGTTCGCGGGCACGCCGGCCATCAACGGGCCCTTGCTTCCGCAGGTGAAGGACGCGCTCGTCGCGTACATCACCGAGCACCACCTCGAGAACGCGAGCATCGTCGGTCACAGCCTCGGCGGCTTCCTCGGCATGTGGCTCGCGACGGAGCACCCGGAGCTCGTCGGAAAGCTGGTCATCGTCGATTCGGCGCCGTCACTCGCTGCCTTGCAGAACCCCGACGCCACCGCGATGGAAGCGACGATGGCGGCGTCTGACTTCCGCGATGCGATTCGCCAGGCTGATGCCGCGTCGCGTGCCCGTTCGTCACGTATGGTCGCCCACATCATGGCCACCAGCCCCGAGTCGCAAGAGAAGATCGTGCGCTGGTCGCAGCTTTCGGACATCGACACCGTGGCCGAGGCCGCGTACTTCGTGATGACCCACGACCTGCGTGAGGACCTCTCCAGGCTGAAAGCGCCGACCCTGGTCATCGCCACGTGGCGTGGTTCGCAGGCGATGCTCGGCCGCCGTGAATTGCTCGCGCGCTTCACGGCGCAGTATTCGAAGTGCACCACCTGCACCGTGACGCTCAATGACACCGCGAAGCACTTCGTGATGCTCGATGACGAAGCCGGGCTCGTGCAACAGCTCGACGGTTTCCTCGCGACCACCACCGCCGTGCGCTGAAGATGAACTGGGTCTATGCCGCGTGTCAGCTGTTCGGATGGTCGCTCTACGGAGCGGTGATGGCGAGCCTGCTCGCGGCGAGCCCGGGCGTGTCGTGGCGACTGGCGTTGCTCGAAGGTGCTTCCGGCGCGGTGAGCGGGTTCATCGCGTCACACGGCCTTCGCGCCGCCTGGAAGCGATGGCAGTGGGAGCGCCTCAAACTACTCGCGCTCGCGCCGCGGGTGCTCGGCTCGAGCGTGCTGGCCGGCGCAGTGACGCAGGCCATCGCGTTCGTGCTTTCGGTCTTCGTCTTCGAACTCTTCACCGTCGCGCAATCGTCGGTGTTCTTCTTCGCCTTCTACGTACTGCAGAGCACCGCGCTCTTCACGCTCTGGCAAGTGCTCTACGGCGGCGTTCACGCAGTGCAGCGATCGTCACGCGCAGAACATGAACGACAGCAGAGCCTGGCGTTGGCGAACGCCGCGGAACTGAAGGTGCTTCGATCGCAGCTGAACCCGCACTTTCTCTTCAACGCGCTGAACACCGTGCGGGCGTTGATCAGCGAAGACCCGCTGCGGGCACAGGAAGCGGTGACGAGGTTGTCATCGTTGCTCCGCTACACGCTGGCCGCTTCCGAGAACGCGCGCGTGCCGTTGGAGCGAGAGCTGGAAGTGGTGGGCGACTACCTCGCGCTCGAGTCGTTGCGCTTCGAGGACCGCTTGAAGACCACCCTCGACGTCCCCCCGGACTGTCGTGCGGTGCAGGTGCCGGTCATGGTGTTGCAGACGTTGGTCGAGAACGCGGTGAAGCACGGCATCGCACGGCGCACGGAAGGAGGCGTCATCGCGGTGCGTGCGCGCAAGACCGATGGTTCGTTGCTTCTCAACGTGACGAATCCGTCTCCGCGAACAGCGCCCAGGACTGACGGCACGAAGGTCGGCGTTGGCAACACCACCGAGCGGCTCCGGTTGCTCTATGGCGATGCGGCTTCGTTTTCTCTCGATGCGGGCGATGACGTCGTCACCGCGACCGTGGTGATTCCATGCACGTAAGGGCCGTGCTGATCGATGACGAACGTCTCGCGCGCAAAGAGCTGCGCCGGCTGCTCGCGGCCCACGAAGGCGTCGAGCTGATTGGTGAAGCGGCTTCAGTCGAAGAAGCGAAGGCGCTCATCGAACGCGAAGAACCGGAGCTGCTGTTTCTCGACGTCGAGATGCCCGATGGCACCGGGTTCGATCTGCTGGGCCAGATCGATCACCTGCCACAGGTCATCTTCACCACGGCGTTCGACGCGCACGCAGTGAGGGCCTTCGAGGTGAACGCGCTCGACTATCTGTTGAAGCCGGTGGATCCAAAGCGGCTCGCTGCGGCGCTGCAGAAGGTGAACGCGCCGGCACAAGTCGATGGCGCGAAGTACCTCGACCAGGTCTTCGTGCGCGATGGCGAGCGTTGTTGGTTCCTCAAGCTCTCGTCGGTGCCGCTGCTCGACAGCGATGGGAACTACACTCGCGTGCACGTCGAGGGCCGCCAGCCGATGATCAATCGTTCGTTGAACTATCTCGAAGAGCGCCTGGACCCCTCGGTGTTCTTCCGCGCGAACCGGCAGCAGTTGATCAACCTGAGCGCGATTGCAGGAATGGAGGCGGGTCCGGAAGGTCGGTTGATCGCACGGCTGACGACGGGACAGGAGATCGAGCTATCCCGCCGACAGTCACAGAAGTTTCGCGAGCAGATGAGCCCCTGAGCACGAGCCCAAAGCCAGCTGCTGCGTCGCGCGTACCAACATCCCGATTCGACACGTCGCCCACCGAGCCCGACCTCCACGACGGAGCGGGGCCGGGCGGTGGAAAGCACGTGAAGTTCTGGCCCCGCTGCGCGTTACTCCCCCACTCGTGAACACTGCGCTCCTGTCGATGGCCTTCCTCGCCGGCGCGGCCTCCGCCGCCCCGCCGACAGCGGTGGAGAAGCCCGTGGAGGTCAGGCGCACGCCGTGTCCGCTCCAGGCCGAGTTCAAGGTGGCCCCCTCGTGCTTCGGGCCCCCCGAGGCCGCCGCGGTGCGCGGCCCCGTACGGAAGCTCGAGCGGCTCAAGTGCGACCTCGCGGACAGCGCCTTCGGGGGCGAAGTGCCCACCCTCCCGCTCCAGGTCTCCGGGGTGGAGGGCTCGAAGCCCTTCACCCTCCGCTTCCTGCGCAAGGTGACGACGGGCCAGACCACCCCGCTGCCCCCGACGCTGGACCACGCGATGCTCGTGGGTGACGCGCTGGCTGGCCTGACGTGGGGGGAAGGCCACGTCCGGGTGTTCTGGCGCGACGGCACGTGCGAAGCGCCGGTGGGTGGCCCGTTGATCGATCTCGCTGCGCTCGCGGGGGGCGAGGTGGTGGCGCTGATGAAGACGCACGACCTGGGGCTCGAGGTGCTGCACCGCGAGGCCTCGGGACGGTGGACGTCGTGGGGCATCGTCCCGCGCGGGCTCGAGCCACGCTTGACCAGCAGCGGTGGCCGGGTGGTGCTGCACTACGAGACGTTCCCACCCAGCACCGAGTTCGGCGTCTTGTTTCCCGATCTCCAGCGCACCGAGATCGTCCGCCGCAGCGACGCGTACCCGCAGGTGATGCCGCACCCCGCCATCGCTCCGCTCGCGCCCCGCGACGGCTCCCGTTGGTCTTCGGGCGCGTACGCCGAGCTCGACGTCTCGCCCGGGCTGCTCACGGTGGATCGCCCCGCCGGCGCCGCCCACCACCGCGTGGTGGTGGCGAAGCTGGAAGCGCTCCCCGGCTGCCAGGGCGCCGACGGGCGGGCCCGCGTTCGGACCTTCTCGTTCCCCGCGATCGCCGAGCTCGACGCGCGCACGTCGCTGGTCGCGGTGGTGGAGCGGCGCGGTGAGTGCGCGGTCGAGACGCGGGCGCCGCCGCGCCCGCAGTGCGCGAACGGCCAGCCGTGCCGCGAGGCCCCTCCGACGCGAACGGTGACGGAGAAGAACGTCTCGCTCGAGCTCATACTCTGGGCGGTCCAGGACTCCGCTCGAGAGGTCGCCCGCATCCCCCTCGGCGCCGAGAGAGACGGGCGCCGCACCACCGGGCTGAACCTCATGGTCCAGGGCGACGACGTCTACGTGATGGCCGGGTGGGTCCTGCTCGAGCTCGACCGCGTGAAGCTCGGAGGTGCGAGATGACCGCGCTGCTCCTGCTCGCGCTCGCTGTGGCCGACGGCGGTACGCCGGCACCCTGGCACGACGGGCCGCTCGCGCCGCGCCTCGAGCACCACGTGGTCGGCACCTCGGTCAGCGAGCCCTGCACCTTCGAGCAGCGCAGCTTCGATGACCCGCGTGTGAGGGTGCAGTGGCTGGCGCGCTGCGATCAGCTCCGCAGCCCCTGGCTCGTGTTCGAAGGCGACGTGGCGCTGGCGGGCCTGTTCGCCCAGTTCTGGACCGACACGGTGCTCGCCTTCAGGCCGACGTCGGCCACGGCGTTCTCCCGGCAGAAGCCACCCTCGTGGGTGGCCACCGCCGCGTTGAATGCGCTGGAACAGCTCAAGGGCACCAACCTCGTCCCCGGCTTCGTGCGCCTGGCGGTCGACCCGCGCGACGGCGCGATGCTCGGCCACTCGTTCGACCGCGGGTACCTGCGCCTGGGCGAATCGGGCCCTGAGCCGCTCTTCGCGGGGCCGCTGCCGCTCGACCTGAACACGCCGGTGCGTGCGCTGGTGTTCGACGGCGACGCCGGGGTGAAGCCGCCGTGGCTCGTCTACGCACCCGACCCGTGGCGCAGGGTGGAGCTGCGGCTGCGCTCGCCGTCGGGCGACGACCGACTCCTCTTCGAGCGCCCGGCGCGGTCCACCGGCGGCTCGTACCGGGTCGACGGCGTCGCCGCGGTGCGCGCGTCGAGTGCCGCGCTCCCGGTCATCGTCATGCAGGCCGACGGCGACACCCTGCTCTTCACGCCACGCTCCGATGCCGTCGACGCGCCGTACGAGGCCCGCCTGCTCGCCGCGCCGCGCATGGGGTTGCCGCAGGACATGCCCGCCGGAGAGACAGGCGCGCCGCACCCGAAGGGCAGGGCCTGTGCGGACACCTCGCGGTCCGAAGCCGCGGAGGCCGTGTTCGACCCCAACCTGTTCGAGTGGAAGGGCCGGACATTCGTCGTCTACCTGAGCGAGCTCACCCGCACCGGGCTGCACTTCGGGGCGGTTCCGCGCGCCGGCAAGACCCCCGCGGAAGATCGCCTGGCCTGCGAGTGGATCGTCGACACCCGCGAGAGCGACGTGGCGCTGGTGGTGGGCGAGGTGACCGCGGCAGGCGTGCGCGAGCGCATGCGCACCTCCATCGAGATTCTCCCCGGGCGCTCGTTCCACGGCTCGACCAACTCGCTTGCCAGACAAGGCGACCAACTCGCGGTCACCAGCAGCAGCAACGGGCTCATCACCTTCACCCTGTTCGACCTGACGAAGCTCGCGGGCGCGGAGCGTTGAGCGGGCGGGGCCACCTCGGTACCGTCCGTTGAACGCTTCGTGTGGTCCAGGGTCGCATCGGGCAAAGGCTCTTGATGCCGGGCGAAATAGCACCGGTCGCCGGGGTCGCCCGGGTAAGTGAGACCATGGCCGTTCGCCGTCTCACCGTGCCGCCCGACTCCTCGCCGCGCCTCGATGCCTTCCTCGCGAAGAGCTTGCCGGGGTTCTCCAAGGCCCAGCTCCAGCGGCTGCTCGCGGAGGGGCGGGTGAAGGTGAACGGCAAGAAGGCCAAGCCGTTGCGCCGCATCGTCGGAGGCGAGACCGTCGAGCTCGACATCCCCGAGGCCCGTCGCTCGCCCGCTGCGCACCACGAGGGCCCGAAGCTCACCGCCCTCTACGAAGACGCCCGGCTGCTGGTGATCGACAAGCCCTCGGACCTGGTCGTCGAGCCCGAAGGCGATCGCCCCTCGGTGGTCGGCCTCGCCGCCGCGCAGTTCAAGGGCTTCGACGTCGGCGGCCTCGCGCAGCCCGGCGTCGCCCACCGCCTCGACAAGGACACCACCGGCTGCCTGATGCTCGCCAAGACCGAGGAGGCGCTCGTCGCCCTCCAGCGCGCCTTCGACGAGAAGCGGGTGAAGAAGACCTACCTCGCCCTGGTGCTCGGCTCACCGCCGTCCGAGGGCGCGCTCGACACCCCCTACGGCCGCCACCCCGAGGATCCCCGCCGCTACACCACGCGCTTCAACTCGCCCCGTCGCGCCCGGCTCTCGTGGAAGAAGCTCGAGCAGCTCGACGGCTCGGCGGTGCTGGAGATCGATCTCGACACCGGCCGCACCCACCAGATCCGCGCGCAGCTCGCAGACCTCGGGCACCCGCTGCTCGGCGACTGGCTCTACGGGACCGCCGAGGCGAAGGCCGCGGGCATCGGGCGCATCGCGCTCCACGCGTACCGGCTGACGCTCACCGGCTTCACCCCCGAGCCGCTGACCATCGAGGCCCCCCTGCCTGAAGACTTCCGCCGTGGTATGTCGGGCCGATCATGATGACGTCCCTGCTCGACGCATTCGACCTGGTGGCCCACTCGGAGCACCTGCTGCTGCGCCTCGAGGCTGCCTCGGCTGAGCTGTCGAAGAAGCAGGGCCTCAACGAAGAGAAGGCCTGGCTCGAGCTGGCACGCCAACGCGTCGCCGCGGCCCGGGATGGTGTCGGTGACCTGCTGGTCCGCGTGTTGCGCCTGCCCGAGCTCGAGCCGGTGAAGGAAGACCAGGCGCGCATCCTCCAGGGTGCCGCGGTCGACGCGGTCGAGCGCCTGTACTCGGGCATCTCCTTCGCCGGAGGCAGCCGCGCCCCGCTCCTCGAGGCGATCTACGGCAAGCTGAAGATCCCCGTGCTGCGCCGCTGCGATCGCGAGGACTTCGACAAGTTCTGCTCCGACTTCGAGAAGCGCCTCAACACCTCCTATGCCCGGCGCATGTTCGCCGACCCGTCGTACGAGTTGGTCGGGCCCGCGCTCCAGCAGCTCCTCGGGGCCTTCGCCACGTGGCGCGGGGTGTTCACCTCGGCGCCGTTGAACGACGGTGAAGCGCAGGCGCTGCGCGACGAGCTCGACGCCGTCGGCCGCCGCCTCGAGCTGCCCTGCCGCCAGGCCCGGTTGCTCGCGCAGGCCGCCCTCGTGCCCCTCAAGGAGCTGCTCGAGAACTCCGGCATCGCGCTCAAGCCCAAGAAGCGCGGCCCGCGCGTGTCGGTCACCGAGTTCGACGAAGACGAGCACCCGCTCCTCGAGGAAGATCCGGTCGATCCCTCCGAGCCCAGCGCCGAAGAGCGCGCGGAGTTCACGCCCGCCCCCGAGCCCGTCGTCGCTGAGGTCGCGGCAGCAGTCGTCACAGCCCCGGACGTCGAAGCGGCCGTCGCGGTCGAGGAGGCCATCGCGACCGCGGACGTCGCCTCGGGCGCGGAAGTCGTCGAGGTCGCGGCGGAAGTCGACGTTGCCCACGAAAAGCCCCGCCGCGGTCGCAAGCCCAAGCAGACCGCCGAAGCGTAGTCACCGAGGTCCCTCATGCGTCGTCGGCACCTCCTCCTGCTCCTGGTCGCGCCCTGGTTGATGGCGCCCCCGCTGGGCGACTGCGGCAGCTGCCCGACGATCGTCATCCCCGTCACCGCGCCCGCGTGGACCGTCGCCGCGGGCGACCGCTTCGACGCGGGCTTCACGATGGGCCGGGCCGAGCGCGCGGTGCACGTCACGGTCACCGTGAGCCAGCCCCCTGACGCCTCGGAGAACCGCGAGGTGAACTTCAAGCTCACTTCGTATTTTCCGCAGCTCGTCACGGCCAACTGCACGAACACCTCGCCGAACCTGTGCTTCGATCATTCGACCGGCCGCCCCACGGGCAGCACCCCTCCTCAACCCAAAAACGACCAGTCCCCCGACTACGGCACCTGCCCCGTCCTCGGAATCGACGTCGACGGCGGGTACTTCAACGATTTCGCGACCGTCAGCCTGATTGACGAAGCCGGGAACGCGCTGCCGACGACGCGTCAGTGCACGGGGAATCCCGGCTGCACCATCGACAAGAAGGACTATTGCCAGACGAGCAGTCGCAAGCTCACCCGCAGCAGCGAGGGTCCCGACTTCCATTGCGATCGCGACGCCGGGCGCTGCACCACCTCGTTCGACGTCAGCGTCCAGCTCAACGACCCCACGGGGCTCAAGCAGTCGTGGCGACACGACCCCGATGGAGGGGCGTGGATTCTCGCACCGCTGACCGAGGCCGAGCGCCTCGCGACGATCATCATCGAGGCCACCGTCGAGGGCCCGGTGCTCCGGTCCGACTGCAAGTGCGAGTGGCCCGCAGCGCCACCAGGGCTCTCGGTCGCCCTCGAACTCACCCCGATACGCTGAGGCCCGTCTGGAAGTCGTCGGGCTCGACTCGACTCGCGCCGCCATCGCGGCTATCCGAACGCCCGTGATCACGCTGCCCATCGACGCCCTGCTGCCGGATCTCGTGGCGGCCCTGCGCACGCGTGAGGCGGTAGTGCTCGAGGCGCCCCCGGGCGCTGGCAAGACCACCCGCGTCCCTCCTGCGCTGCTGAAGGCAGGCCTCGCTGGCGACAAGGAGATCGTCGTGCTCCAGCCCCGCCGCCTCGCGACCCGGCTGGCGGCCACGCGCGTGGCAGAGGAGCTCGGCGAGCGCCCCGGCGAGACCATCGGCTACCAGGTGCGCTTCGAAGACGTCTCCTCGAAGCGCACCCGCATCC
>JBBRUE010000045.1:0-15582 GCA_038248085.1 Myxococcales bacterium
CCGGCTCTTCGTCGCGTCGCCGTCGATCACCTCGATGATGCCCCCGAAGATGTGGAAGCCGCCCTCGTGCTTGCCGGTGACCTTCGCCCCGGTCCACGTGAGCTTCGAGCCCACCCAGGTGAAGGGGTACGCCAGCGCCCCGGCGAGCGGCGCCTCGTCGGCCTTCTTCGTGGGCGTAGCGACCGTGGCCTGGGTCTTGTTCTTCGCGGGGTCTGGGCAGGCCGAGAGCAGCAGGACGGTCGAGACGAGCAGTGCGGTGCGCATGGGGAACCTCAGATGCCGTAGAGCGCGCCGTATTTCACCTTCAAATACGAGATGAAGTCGTCGTCGGTGAGCCCAGCCCCGGTGACGCGCGTGACCAGCGACTCGGCGTCGGTGCGGTAGCCCTCGCGGTGCACCTTCTCGCGCAGCCAGTTCTTCACCGGCGCCAGCTCCCCGTCGGCGATCGAGCCCTCGAGCCCTCGGATGTCCCGGTTCATCGCCTTCCACAACGACGCCGAGTACAGGTTGCCCAGCGCGTAGGTCGGGAAGTAGCCGAACTCGCCGTAGGCCCAGTGGATGTCCTGCAGCACGCCCTGGTTGACGCTCGTCACCTCGAGGCCCAGCAGGTCCCTGGTCTTCGCGTTCCACGCCGCCTCGAGATCGGCCGCCTGGAGGTTGCCGCGAATGAGCTCCAGCTCGAGCTCGTAGCGCAGCACGATGTGCAGGTTGTAGGTGACCTCGTCGGCCTCCACGCGAATGAAGCTGCGCTCGACGCGGTTGACCTCGCGCAGGAAGTCGTCGAGCCCCACGTCGCCGAGCTGTGCGCGGAAGAGCGCCTGGTACTCGGGAAAGAAGTGGTTCCAGAAGGGGCGGCTGCGGCCGACGATGTTCTCCCACAGGCGCGACTGCGACTCGTGCAGGCCCATCGACGGGGTCTGCGCCAGCGTGGTGCGCGCGTGCTCGGGCGCGAAGCCCTGCTCGTAGATCCCGTGGCCGCCCTCGTGAATGGTGCTGAACACGCTCGAGAGCGGGAGCTCGGAGAACACCCGCGTGGTGAGCCGCACGTCGGAGATCCCGGTGCCGCCGGTGAAGGGGTGCGTGCTGCGATCCTGCCGGCCGGCCTCGAGGTCGAAGCCCATCTTCTCCAGCAGGTGCAGGGTGAACTTCCACTGCGCCTCGGAATCGAAGACCTTCCCCACGAAGATGTTCTTCGGCGGCGGCTTGCTGTCGATGGCCTGCACCAGCGGCACCAGCTTCTGCCGCAGGTCGGTCAGCACCGGCGAGAGCCGCTTCACCCGCATGCCCGGCTCGTAGTTCTCGAGCAGCGCGTCGTAGCGCTCGCCGTCGTGGCCCCAGGCGTCGGCCTGCTCGCGGCGCAGCTCGAGCAGCTTCTGCACGTGCGGCTGGAACCCCGAGAAGTCCTTCTCGTCGCGCGCCTCGCGCCAGGCCGACAACGCCAGCGACTGCGCCTCGGCCAGCGCCTTCACCAGCGCGGGGGGAATCTTCACCGCCCGCTCGCGCTCCTTGCCGAGCACCCGCACCATCGCGAGCTCGTCGGGCGTGGTCGGCTTGGCGTCGGCGAGCCAGTCCCCCAGCCGCGGGTCGCACAGGCGCTCGTGGTACAGCCCCTGGAGCGTGCCCAGCTGCGCGGCCCGGCCTCCCTCTGCCTTCCGCGGGAGGTAGGTCTCTTGATCCCACGTGGCCAGCCCGATGACGCCGGACAGGTCGCGGAGTTCCTGCATGCGCGAGAGGAGGTTCGGGTTCATGACCCGGGCTTCTACTCAGCCGAGGTCCGCGAGGCGATGGAGCTGAACACCCTCGGGCGCCTTGCCGCGCCAGCTGCGCACGAAGGCGTGGCGGCGCAGCGTGTGGTTCTTCGGGTTCGGGGACCCCTCGACCTTCCGCGCGAGCTCGCGGCCGGCTCGGCCCAGGTGACCGGGTCCCAGCTCGATGGTCTTCGGGGTGTGCGCGCGCGCGGAACCAGATAGAGCCCTCGCGCGATGGCAACCCAGATCCCCCTGTTCATGGAGCGCGAAGACGAGATCGCGTTCGTCCGCTTCCTCGAGCGCTACGTCTTCGAGGTGTACCCGCGCCGCGTGCCCGCCGACTGGGTGACCTTCCCCGCGAACGAGAAGACCTTCGACCAGTTCCCCGAGGAAGACGTGTACCTCGTGGCCAGCGACATCGGCCCGGCGATGGTCGACCGGCTCAAGCGCGGCAAGGACAAGGGCTTCTGGCGCATCGACGAGGTGTCCTCGCCGGTGATCTTCTGGGAGCGCTGCAAGGTGAACGAAGACGGCGAGCTGGTCGCCGGCCAGCTCTGGGCCGAGATGGAGATCACCCAGCAGACCGGCCGCCGCGACGCCTCGCCCGAGCGCTTCCGCACCCGGGTGATGGAGATCGAGAGCTGGCTCAAGAAGACCTTCCGCAAGACGCACCCCAAGGGGTGCTGGGTCGGGCCGAAGACCGCGCGCTCGGTCAAGCAGGCCCAGCTCAAGCTCCGCGAGAACAAGCACCTCGGGCGGCTGTACGAGGTCCAGGGGGCGTAGCGAAAACTCGGGAACGGGACGCGGGGGCCGAGGGTTAAGCTGGGCACCATGTCCTGGCTCGATACCCTCGATGACATCCGCAAGAAGGACTTCACCAAGACCCCGATGGCCAAGCGCGACGAAGCGGCGCGCGACGTCGTCAACATGGCCAGCTACGCCTGCGCGCTGGTCGCGGTCTCGCCGATCCCCTTCTCCGACGCGGTGCTGATGTTGCCGATGCAGTCGGCGATGGTGGTCACCGTGGGCCACATCTACGGCCGCAAGGTGACCGAGGCCGACGCCAAGAGCCTGATCGTCGAGCTCGCCACCACCGCGGGCCTCGGCATGCTGGTGCGCCAGGGCATCAAGGCGATCCTCCCGGTGTTCGGCGCGCTGCTCACCGTGCCTGCCGCGTTCGCGATGAACTGGGGCATCGGCCGCGTGGCGATGGAGTACTTCCGCACCCCGGGCCTGCCGAAGGAACAGCTCAAGAAGATCTACGCCTCCGCGATGAAGGAGGGCGCGGCGATGTTCTCGAAGGAGCGCTTCGACATGTTCCGCAAGTCGAAGGTCGCGCCGGTAACGACCGGGGTCGAGGCGCCCGCGCCGAAGAAGAAGAAGGCCCCCGCGGCGAAGAAGAAGCCGCTGAGCGCGGTCGAGAAGCTGTTGATGGGCGACTTCACCAAGAAGCTCGGCAAGCACAAGGACGTGCGCGACGCCTTCGACGGCGTCATCCACCTCGACCTCACCGGCACGGGCGGCGGGCAGTGGACGGCCGACCTCACCAAGCGCGAGGCGTGGATCACCCCGGGGCTGTCAGGCAAGCCGAAGATCACCATCCGCGCAGGCGCGAAACACTTCGTGGCGCTGGTGAAGGGCGAAAAGAACGTCCAGATGGCGATCCTCGCAGGTGACCTGGCGCTCGAGCCGATGGACCTCGACCTCGCGATGAAGCTGGGTCCGCTCTTCCGCTGACCCCTCGCCCTGCGCAGCGGGGAGCGGGTCGTGGTGAGGGGCTCCTCCGCCTGCTGACCGGGTGCTCCGCCAGCAGCGGTGCACCGCTCAGAAGCGCCGGGGCGGGCGACGGCGGCCACCGCCACCCTTCCTGGGCTCGCCACCCGACGACGGACCGCCCGACGAAGACGCCGGCCCGCGGAAGCTCACCTCGGGCCCTCGTCGCGGAGACGACCCAGCGGGACCTCGAGGCGGCCGAGGCGTTCCCGGCGCACGGGGCTGCTGCGAACCACCGGACCCGCGCTGTTCCGAAGAAGCACCACGCGGGGGCTGCTGACTTCCACCACTGCGCGGTTCCCGCGGCGCCCCGGGACCACGCGGGGGGCGACCGCCATTGCGCGGCTCCTGCGGCGCACCACCGGGACCATGGGATCCTCCGCCGCGCTGATCGTGCGGCGCGCCACCGGGACCTCGCGCGTGGTGCTCGTTTCCGCCCCCCCGCGGCTCCTGCGGCGCACCACCAGGCCCGCGCGACCCGGCGTCGCGCTGGTCGTGCGGCGCACCACCGGGACCACGCGCGCGCTGCTCGTTTCCGCCACCGCGCGGCTCCTGCGGCGCACCACGGGCTCCACCGTCGCGCTGCTCTTGCGGCGCACCGCCAGGACCACGCGCGTGATGCTCATTTCCGCCACCACGCTGCTCCTGCGGCGCACCACCGGCCCCCCGCGCGTGTTGCAGGTTTCCACCGCCACGTTGCTCCTGGGGCGCACCACGAGGACCACGATTCCCGCCGCCTCGATGTTCTTGAGGGGCGCCCATCGGGGGCTGCTGAATCCCGCCACCACGCGAGTCCTGTGCCGCGCCTACGGGGGAATCACCCAGCGAATGCTGCGGCGGCCCGACAGGACCCCGAGGCTGCTGGGGACTCCCGCCGCCTCGCGCCTGCTGAGGCGCGCCCGAACCACGCGGGGCCTGCGGCGTGCCACCGGGCCCTCGCGCATGTTGCGGGGCAGCAACCGCGTTACCGCGCTGCTCGACGACCGGTCCGCCGCGACCACCACGCTGCTCGACCACCGGCCCGCCGCGACCCCCGCGCGAGTCGACCGCCGGCCCGCGCGGCCCACCCCTCCCGCCGCCCTGCCGCTGCGCCTGCGGAGCCGGCACCCGCCCCGTCGGCACGAAGTGGCGAGAGAGATCGCGCCGCACGTACGCGCGCCAGATCTCGTCGATGTCCGTCTCGTGCTTCTTCAGGTCCGGGTCGAGGCTCGAGAAGAACCGCACCATGTTCCCGAGATCGCGCCGGAAGTACGGCTCCGACCGCGAGTTCTTCGCCGCCGTCACCACCTGGGGGAAGTCGATGATCACCGGCCCGCTCGCCCCGAGGAGGATGTTGAACTCCGAGAGGTCGCCGTGAATGAGATCGACGGCGAGCATCTTGATGATCTCCGCGCGGATCGTCAGGTACAGCGGTCCGGCCTGCTCGCGCGTGAGGTGCGCGTCGACGAGGCGCGGCGCGACGCGGCCCTCGGCGTCACCGATCACCTCCATCAGCAGCACGCCTTCGTAGAAGAGCACCGGCTTGGGCACCCGAACCCCGGCCGCGTGGAGCGTGGTCATGGCGTCGGCCTCGGCCGACTTCCACGCCTCCTCCGCCGCTTCCTTGCCGAACTTCGAGCCGCGGTTCATCGCGCGCTGCGTGCGCGTGTTGCGGACCGTGCGGCCCTCTTTGTAGCCCGCGTCGTTCTTGAAGCTGCGGAACTCGCGCGCCTTGTAGATCTTCGCGGCCACTGGCTCGCCGCGGTGACTCACCAGCCAGACTTCGGCTTCCTTGCCCGTCTTCAGCTGGTTGAAGACCTCGTCGATGATGCCGTCTTCCATCAGCTCCTGCAGTCGATCCATCTCTACAACCTCACGTCATTGTGGCCCGATGATGACGGAGCTCGCCTTGAGCTGTGGCGCGTGGGCCTGGAAGGCGAGCTCCGGGTGCTTCTCGAGGGCGTGGTGCATCGCCCACTCGTCGCGGAACAGCACGAGGGGCAGCCCATCACGATCCTGCACGGTCAGCCGATTTCCCTCCCAGTCGAAGGCCTTGGGGTCGAACTTCGCCGCGACGACCCACCGCGCGTGGCCGAAGGGTAGCTTGTCCACGATGATGTCGGCGCCGTATTCCGCATCCATCCGGTATTGCAGCACTTCGAACTGGAGCTGGCCGACCACCCCCACGATGGGGTCCTTCATGCCCATCTGGAGCTGCTGGAAGATCTGCACCGTCCCCTCTTCCGACAGCTGCTCGAGGCCCTTCTCCATCTGCTTGCGCTTCATCGGGTCCTTCGAGCGGACGACCGCGAAGAACTCCGGCGAGAAGCGCGGCACGCACTCGAAGTCGAAGCGCTGCGAACCCTCGAGCAGCGTGTCGCCGATGCGGAAGATGCCCGAGTCGAAGAGGCCGATGACGTCGCCGGGCCACGCGTCGTCGATCGAGGTGCGCTCCGAGGCCATGAACTGGGTGGGCTTCGCCAGGCGGATGTCCTTCTCGAGCCGCACGTGGTGCGCGGTCATGCCCTTGACGTAGTGCCCCGAGACCACCCGCAGGAACGCGATGCGGTCGCGGTGCGAGGGGTCCATGTTCGCCTGGATCTTGAAGACGAAGCCGGTGAACTTCTCGAAGTTGGGCTCGATGAAGCCCGCGCTCGAGGGCCGGCCCGACGGCGGAGGCGCCATCTCGAGGAACGCGTCGAGAAACGGCCGCACGCCGAAGTTGGTCATCGCCGAGCCGAAGAACATCGGCGACAGCTCGCCGCTGAGCACCTTCTCGATGCTGAACTCGTCGCCGCCGATGTCGAGCAACTCGATGTCTTCGCGCAGCGTCTCGAGCTCGCTCTCGGTGAGCAGCGTTTTGATCTCCTCGCTGTCGAGCGGGATGATCTTCTCCCCGACCTCCGACTCGCCGTGGCGACCCTCGGCCTGGAAGGCGTGCACGTTCCTGGTGCGCCGGTCGTACACCCCGCGGAACTCGGGCCCCGAGCCGATCGGCCAGTTCATCGGGAAGGCGCGCATGCCGAGCACCTTCTCCAGCTCGTCCATCAACTCCAGCGGCGAGCGGCCGTAGCGGTCGAGCTTGTTGGCGAAGGTGAAGATGGGGATCCCGCGCAGCTTGCAGACCTTGAAGAGCTTGATGGTCTGCGGCTCGACGCCCTTGGCCGCGTCGATGAGCATCACCGCGGAGTCGGCCGCCGACAGCGTGCGGTAGGTGTCTTCCGAGAAGTCCTGGTGGCCCGGGGTGTCGAGCAGGTTCACCGCGTGATCGCGGTAGTTGAACTGCAGCACCGACGAGGTGACCGAGATGCCGCGCTCCTTCTCGATCGCCATCCAGTCGGACGTGGCGTACCGCTTGGCGCGCCGCGCCTTCACGCTGCCGGCGAGGTGGATCGCGCCGCCGTACAGCAGCAGCTTCTCGGTCAGCGTCGTCTTGCCGGCGTCGGGGTGCGAGATGATCGCGAACGTCCGGCGACGGTTGATCTCTGTCAGCAACTCCGAAGCCATGGCGGGGGCCTTACTCGTTGCGGCTCGGTGAGTTGAGCCTTTTCAACCGTGGATCTCCGAGGGCGCCGCTATGGTCGCCAGCCCATGGGCCTGCTCTCGTTGTGCGTGGTGACGCTGCTCGGCGCGACCCCTGACGCCGGGGCGCCTCCCCCCGAAATCCTCCCCGAGTTTCGCCGGCTCTCGAAGGCCCTCGCGCCCGAGATCCAGGCCCCGTGGGTCAAGCGCTGGCTGGCCAACGTGAACACGCTCCAGCCGGTGAAGCCGTCGACCTGGTTCTGCACGAAGGATCGCCAGTCGTGCCTCCCGCAGCCACCGCTTGACGCGGGCTTCGAGCCCCGCGTCGCCGACGACGCGTACGTCTACGCGCGCATCACCGATCCCCTCGGCTACGCGCGGCCCTTCGAGGTGCTCGCCGCCGCGGGCTTCGAGCCGGCCGGCAAGAAGGTGCTCGACTTCGGCTACGGCAACCTCGGGCAGCTGCTGATGCTCGCCCGCCTCGGCGTCGAGGTGCACGGCGTGGAGATCGACTCCCTGCTCCCGCTGGTGACGAAGGGGCTGGTGGGCAAGGTCGGCGCGAAGGGCCACCTCACGCTGCACCACGGGTTCTTCGCCAGCGACGCGAAGCTGGTGAAGGAGCTCGGCGGCGGCTTCGACCTCTGGCTCTCGAAGAACACCCTCAAGCGGGGCTACGTGCACCCCGCCGAGCCAAAAGACGCGAAGGCGCAGATCGAGCTCGGGCTCGACGACGCGAAGCTGCTCTCGCTGGTGTTCAGCGAGCTCAAGCCCGGCGGGTTCTTCTTCATCTACAACCTCGCCCCCGCACAGGCCGATCCGTACAAGCCGATGGCTGACGGGCGCTGCCCCTTCACGAAGGACGCCCTGGTCGCCGCCGGCTTCGAGGTGCTCGCGTACGACGTCGATGACTCGGTGAAGGCCCGCGAGCTGGGGCGCGCACTGGAGTGGAACGCCGACGGCGAAGACCTCGAGAAGACGCTCTTCGCGACGTACATGCTCGCGCGCCGGCCCGCGGCGAGGTGACCTAGATCTTCACGCGGGGCGCGAACTCGTCGGTCATGTGCCGCAGCCGCTCGGCCAGCACGCTGATCAACCGCTGCGACATCTGCATGCTCCCCTTGAGCGCGGTGCGGAAGTCGTAGCCGTCGAGCACCAACAACACCGAGTTCTCCACCGCGCGGACGGTCGCGGTGCGCGGCGCCGGATCGAGGATCGAGATCTCTCCGAAGAACTCCCCGACCCCGAGCTCGCGGATGCGGTTGTTGTTCCGCCGCACCTCGCACAACCCCTCGATGATCAGGAACACCGACGAACCGCTCGTGCCTTCCTTGATGATCTCGCTGCCCTGCGAGTGGCGCACCTCGGTCACCTTCTTGGCCAGGTGCTCGAGGTCGCTGTGCGGCAGCCCCGCGAGCAGGGGGATCAGCTTGAGCGAGTTCACCCGGTCGATCGGTTCGGACATGGCGGCGATGCTACCTGACTGGCCGAGGATGGAGGGACGCACGACGCCCGGAGCAACGCGTGGTCTCAGGCCCGCACGAGAGAGAAAGCGCACGGATCACGGCTGGTTCCGGGCTGGCACGCCGCTGGCTTTGGAGACCTCACGGGACTCGCTCCCAGAAAGGTCCACCCCCTCCCATGAAGAAGCTCCTCGCCGCCGCCCTCGCCGCTCTCTCCCTCACCGCCTGCACCGAGCCCCCCACGCCCACCTCGGTCATCCCCTCGAAGATCACCGTCCAACCCATCGCCCGCGTCATCGACGTCCGCGACGCGGGCGCGCCCTTCACCGTCGCCCCGAAGGAGATCCCCGTCGACGCGCTCGTCGTCGCCCACGACTCGAGAGACGTCGATCACCTCGGCCGCGCGAAGACCCTCGCCGGGGAAGGCGACGTGAAGGGAGGGCTGCTCGAAGCGCGCCGGGCCCTGTTCACCACCCCGTCCGATGTCGAGACGCTCACCACCGTCGCCAAGCTCTCGCGCCGCGCCGGTCAACCCGAGCTCGCCGCCGAGGCCTGGGGCCGCATCGCTGCGCTCACCCCCGACGACGCCACGCCGCTCATTCAGCAGGCGCGCGCCCTGGTGCAGCTCAAGGACCTGGCGGGCGCGGTGATCGCTGGTCGCGAGGCCATCGCGCGCGACTCCGGCAACGTCGAAGCCTTCCACGTCACCGGCCTCGCGCAGCTCTCGATGAACGAGCTCGCCGGCGCCATCGCCAGCTTCGAGAAGGCCGTCGAGCTCGAGCCCAACCACGGCTGGGCGCAGAACAACCTCGGCTTCGCCTGCCTGCGCGCCAACCAGAACGAGAAGGCCGTCAAGGCGCTGGAGGTCGCGGCCGAGCTGCTCCCCACCGTCGCCTATGTCCACAACAACCTCGGCGTCGCCCTCGAGCGCGTCGGTCGCGGTGACGAGGCGAAGGCCGCCTACCAGCAGGCGATGGACCTCTCGCCGAAGTACGTGAAGGCGCGCATCAACGCCGCCCGCGTCGCGAAGGTGCAGACCCCGGTGGACGAGCAGCAGGTCGACGACGTGATGAGCGACCTGCCGCACCCGCTGCCCGAGACGACGCCGTAAGCAGCCCGGTCGAGTCCCCCCGAGCCGCTCCGTCTTCACGAGGAGCGGCTCGGGTCTTGCTGTTTCGCAGTGAATGCCGAGCGCTTCGTGGTTGTTCGCCCGCAAGTTGCGTCCATCGCGCCACGCTGAGATCTCTGCCCCGGTTGCGGCGCCCGGCGGCTACAGTTCGCCTCCCCCGATGAACACCTGGCGCAGTCGACTCTGGCGTTGGACCAAACGCCTGTTCATGTTGGCGCTCGTCGGGCTCGTGCTGGGCGTCGCGGTGGTGGCCGGCACCTGGAGCTACTACTCGCGCGATCTCCCCAGCGTCGACGAGCTGCGCACCTGGCGGCCTCCGCAGGTCACCAAGGTCGCCTGCCGCGACGGCAGCACCTGCGCCGAGTTCTACCTGCAGCGCCGCACCTGGGTGGACATCACCACCCTCCCCCAGCACGTGCGCGACAGCTTCCTCGCCGCCGAAGACGCCGACTTCTATTCGCACCAGGGCCTCGACTACCTCGGCATCCTCCGCAGCGCGGTGAAGAACCTGAAGCCCGGCGGCATGAAGTCCGGCGCCTCCACCATCTCGCAGCAGATCTGCCGGCAGCTGCTCCTCTCGCAGGAGCGCACGCTCTCGCGAAAGATCCGCGAGTGGATCCTCACCCCCCGCATGGAGCAGGCGCTGGGGAAGGACCAGATCCTCAACCTCTACGTCAACACCGTCTACTTCGGGCACAACCGCTACGGCGTCGAGGAGGCCGCGCTCTTCTACTTCGGCAAGCACGCGAAGAACCTCACCCTCGGCGAGTCGACGGTGCTCGCGGGCACGGTGCAGCTCCCCCATCGCATCAACCCCGTCACCAACATCGTCAAGGCCAAGCGCCGCCAGCGCTACGTGCTGCTGCAGCTCGCCAGCCACGGCTTCGTGCCGCAGGACAAGGTGAACGCCGAGCTCGAGAAGCCCATCGTCCTCGGGCCGCGGCCGCCGGCGCAGGTCGGCGCCTCGTACGCCGAAGAGGTGCGCAAGACCCTCGTCGCCCGCTACGGCGAGAAGGCCGTGCTCGAGGGTGGGCTCCGCGTGCAGATCGCCATGGAGCCCGCGCTGCAGGCCGCCGCCGAGAGCTCGGTGCGCGCGGGCCTCGAGGCCGTCGACCGCCGCCAGGGCTACCGCGGTCCCATCGGGCTGGTGGACGCCGAGCGCTTCAAGACGCTGCGCCCGCTGCTCGAGAAGCGCCTCACTGAAGCCGGCAAGCGCAGGCCCGATGAACGCTTCGTCGCCGACCTCGGCCTGCTCAAGGACCTCAAGCCCCCGGAGCACGAAGAAGGCGCCGACCCCCTCGCCGACCCCGAGGAGCAGCTCGCCGTCGACGAGCCGGTGGACTCCGAAGACGAGAAGCTCGCCCGGGCCATCGGGGTGCGCTCGCTGGCCGACGGCGTGGAGACGGTGGGCTGGGTCACCTCGCTCGACGACGCGAAGGGCACCGCGCAGGTCGACCTCATCGGCGCCACCGCGCAGCTCGACTTCGCCAACCTCAAGTGGGCCCGCCGCCGCGAGGGCACGAAGGTCGGCGCGAACCCGGCGAAGCTCTCCGACGTGGTGAAGCCCGGCGAGCTGGTCCGCGTGCGGCTCGGTCCGGCCCTGCCGGCCTCGCAGCTCCTCTCGGCCACCCTCGCGCAGATCCCCGTGGTCCAGGGCGGGCTGGTGGCCATCGACCCGAAGGACCGCTCGGTGGTGGCGCTCGTCGGCGGCTACGACTTCAACACCTCGGCCTTCAACCGCGCGACCCAGGCCCGTCGCCAGCCGGGCTCGTCGTTCAAGCCCTTCCTCTACGCCGCCGCGATCGAGTCGACGAAGTTCACGCCGATCTCGATCATCAACGACGCGCCCGAGGCGATCCGCGATCCGTACACCGGCAAGATGTGGAAGCCGCAGAACTACGAGAAGGGCGGCTTCGAGGGGCCGATCACCCTGCGCACGGCCCTCACCAAGTCGAAGAACACCGTCTCGGTGCGGCTGATCGAGGCGCTCGGGCCCGACGCGGTGATCGCCTTCGCCACCAGGGCCGGCATCAAGAGCCCGCTCCCCCAGAACCTCACGCTCGCGCTCGGCACCGGCGAGGTCTCGATGCTGGAGATCGCCAACGCCTACACCACGCTGCAGACCAACGGCCTGCTCGCCGAGCCGGTGATGCTGGTGCGGGTCGCCGACGCGAAGGGCAAGATCCTCGAGGAACGCCACGCCGCGCCCGAGCAGGCCCTCAGCCCCGCCGTCGCCTTCCTCGCCACCTCGCTCATGCGCAGCGTCGTCGAAGAGGGCACCGCGGTCGCCGTGCTCGAGCTCAACCGGCCCGCCGCGGGCAAGACGGGCACCGCCCAGGAGTTCCGTGACGCCTGGTTCAGCGGCTACACCGCCGACTACGTCGCCACCGCGTGGGTGGGCTTCGACGATCACGAGCCCATCGGCCCCGGCGAGACCGGCGGCAAGGCGGCGCTCCCGGTGTGGCTCGGCTTCATGCGCGCGGCCCACCTCGGGCTCCCCCCGCGCGAGTTCCCCGTGCCCGAGGGCGTCAAGCAGGTGCGCATCGATCCCCGCACCGGGAAGCTCGCCGGCGGCTCGGTGCCCGGGCGCAACGAGTGGTTCCTCGAGGGCACCGAGCCCACCGAGGAGACCCGCGCCGTCGACCCCAACGACTTCCTGCTGCACGACCAGAGGCGCGGCCCGTGAATCTCGTCGTCGCGATCCTCCTCGCCGCGGCTCCGCAGCCGGTGGGCTCGTCCCTCGAGCGCCTCGCTGACGACGTGACGCGCGCGGTGGTGTCCGCCGGCTTCGAGGGACCCATCGGGGTGTACGTCGAAGGGGCCCCCGCGCCGATCAGCCGCGCGGCGGGCTCGCTGGTGATGGCGTCCCTCGCGGCGAAACGACTGGCGCCGGTGCCGGTGGCCGCGCGCGACGCGACCGAGGCCGAGCGGCTGGCCCGCGAGCAGGGGCTGCGCTCGTTGGTGCGACTCACCGTCTCGCTCGAGGCGCCGAAGCTCGTGGTGCGCGGCGATGCGCTGAGCACGTGGGTCAACTTCTGGGCGGGCGCGACGCCGACCCGCACCGGCCCCGCGGCGGCCATCGCCAGCAGCGTCGACGCCGATCTCGAGGCGCTCACGCTCGCCGGCGCGCCCGCGCCGCTCTCCACCCGGCAACTCGAGCTGAGCCTCGGGGTGATCGCCCGGGTCAACGGACTGCTCGCCGCGCTCACCCTCGCCGACGTCGACGGCGACCACCACGCGGAGCTCGTCGCTCTGGTGGGCGACTCGATCCTCACCTGGACCGCCGACGGCAAGCTGCGCCACCGCGTCGAACTCAGCGGCGCCGTCTCGACCCGCCCCACGCGCGAACCCTTCGGCCTGCTGTCCTTCGGCAACGGCAAGCTGCTCGCGTGGTCGTCGCGCCGGGAACGCCCGGAGTCGTTCACCTGGCAGGTAGGCGGCTGGCGCTCATCGGGCCCGGCCGACGCGCTGTCGCTCGGTCCCGTCACCCTCACTGCCCGCCCCGGCTACGCCAGCTTCGCCCGCGAGCTCACCTGGGCGGGCAAGTCGCTGACCTGGCCGGTACCGCTGGAGCAGCTCGCGCTCTTCGGGACGATCGCGCTGGGCGTCGGTCCCGCCGGGGAAGCCGCGATCGCCCGGGGCCAGGCGCCGACCACCCAGCTCACGGGCGTGGGGAGCGCCAGCACGCTCGCCGATCTCGACGCCGACGGCACGGCAGAGGTGATCGTCACCAGCGCGCGCTCCACCGGTGAAGGCGACGAGCTCCGCGTGGTCTCGCTCGGTGCGTTCGAATCGACTCAGGCGCGCGGGGGCAACCTCAACGAAGCCGCCGTGGCCTGGCAGAAGAAGCTCGACGGGCGGGCGATCGTCGCGGCGACCGGCGACCTCGACGGCGACGGGGTCGATGAAGTCGTCCTCGGCACCTGGCTCACCGACGGTACCGGCGAACTCCTCGTCCTCCGGAGGTCCCCATGACCTGCACACGTCTCCTCGCCCCGGAACGGGGCGAGGGTCAGGGAGAGGGGCCGACCCGCTTCGCTGTGCGCGGAGCCTGGATGCTCCCTGCGCTGCTGATCCTCCTCGCCACCGCCGCCCACGCCGGCAACCGCGCCCGTCCCGGAGGCACGCTCCAGGTCGCCCTCGTCTCGCCCTCGGCCTCCGTCGAGCCGCTCACCGCCGACGCCCCGGTCGACGCGCTGCGCCTCCTCCTCACCCACCAGCTCCTGTGCCGCGTGGTCGAGCCCAGCCGCCCCGCGCCCGGAATCCTCCGCCTCACCACCCCGCCCTCGGTCGATCCCAAACTGGTCACCGACGCCCTCCAACGCGTCTTCACCGCCACCACGCCGGTGCGGGCCCTGCTCGCCTCCGTCGCGAGCTGGTCCGTCTCCGGCCGCGTGGTCGACCTCCAGCTCAAGGGCGCCGCCCCCGATCTCGAGCGCAGCCTCTGCCACCCCGCCTTCGCGATTCCCCTCGGCGCCTTCCAGGTGAAGGGCACCCGGCTCGAAGCGTTCGACGAGCAGCCCGCGGGCCGCCCCCACCTCGACGCGCTCGTGCTGCAGGCCGCCGACGCCCGCACCGCCGAGCGCCTCTTCGCCCAACGCCGCGTGCAGCTCGTCGTCGGCGCGGCGACTCCCGACGACGTCTCGCAGCTCTTCGTGACCGCCCTCGCGCTGGGCCCCGGGCTCGCCGCCCTCAAGCCCGCCATCGAGAGCACCACCGATCGCGCCGACCTCGCCCGCTTCTTCGTCGCCGGTCCCGCGGGGCCACTGCCCGGGCTGCTCCCCGCGACGCTCGCGCCCCAGCTCCCCGTCGCGACCGCCATCCGGCCCGCACCGCTCACCCCTCCGCGCGAGCTCTCGCTCCTCTTCGACGACGAGGCGCCCCACGAGCGCAGCATCGCGCAGCGGCTCCAGGTGAAGCTCCAGCCGCTCGGCTACCGCCTGGCGCTCAAGGCCACCCCGCGGGCCCAGCTCCGCGGTCGCCTGCCGGTGGAAGGCGAAGTGTTGCTGCAGAGCTTCGTGCTGCCGCCCAGCCCGGCCGGCGCCCTGCTGATGTGGCTCGACCTCGGAGGCCAGCGCGCCCGCATTCCCTCGGTGCTCCAGCAGCTCGCCGCGGCGCCCGACGTCGATGCGCGGGCGCGCGAGCTCGCGCTGCAACTCGCCGGCGAGCTCCCGGTGATCCCCCTCGTGACGCGTGGGCTCGGGGTCACCGCGTCCAAAGACGTCCAGCACCTCACCCGTGACGTGCTCGGGCTCCCCCGCCTCGACGACGTCTTCCTCGCCGCGGAGTAGCCATGCGCCTGCGCTGGACACTCGCCCTCGCCTTCGTCGCGCTCTCGGTGCTGCAGATCGCCGTGGTGGTGCCCCTCGCGCTGCGCAACCTCTCCGCCCTGCTCGCCGGCCAGCAGGAGGCGCGCGTCGATCAGCTCATGGTGACCGTCGACGCCGAGGCCCAGCGGCTCGAGGGCGACGTGCGTCGCGCGATGGACGAGCTCGCCGCCAGCCAGTCCCTGGAAGACGTCGCCCGCGATGCCGCGAGGGTCCCCGCGCCGGCCCACGTCACCACCGCCGCCACCTCGCTGATGACCCCCCGCGGCCTCGACGTCCTCGCGCTGGTCGACGACACCGGCCGCACCCTGTCCTCCGGCCATCTCCCCGCGCGGCTCGGCGAGCCCGACGATCCCCTCTTCGCGGTCACGAAGAAGCCCGCCCGCACCGTCGTCGGCACCCGCGTCGAGCTCTCCACCAGCGAGGGCCTCGTCAGCGCCCCCGCCCTCGTCACCGCCCGCGCCATCGACTACGGCGAGCGCCGCGTCTGGGCCATCGGCGGCGTGCTGCTCTCGGAGGCCCGCGCGAGAGACCTGGCGCGGCTCACCGGCGCCCGGGTGGAGATCGTCTCTGACGGCGCCACCTTCTCGTCCGCTGGCGTGGCCGCGGCCCCCACCCTCACCCGCACCCTGCCCGTCGGCGAC
>JBBRUE010000046.1:0-15354 GCA_038248085.1 Myxococcales bacterium
AGCCCCGCACCGGCCCGGCCCAGGCGCCCGGCCGCAGCACCTCGACCCAGACGTCGGGGAAGAGCCGCATCGAGCGATTGCCGTAGACCCGGGTCTGCACGCGCTGGCTGGACTCGATCGCGTCGCAGAGCTCGGCCTGGGTGATGGTCACCGAGCGATCGACCTGCTTGTGCTCGTAGGCCACCGCGCGCTCTTCCCGCACCGGCACGGCGGGCGCGGGCGCGCTCACCTTCGCGTCGGGCTCCCGGCGGAAGGTGTCGAGCGCGATGCGGTCGAGGTCGGCCTGGTCGAACGAGGGGAAGACGCTCTTGCCATCGGCCTCGATGACGATGAGCTCGCTCCCCTGGAGGCCCATCAGGCTGGGTTTCCCAACGGGCGGCTGCACCACGAAGCCGTAACCGCCCTTGAGGAACTCCACCAGCCGGGCCGCGACGATGGGCGCGCTCGGCGAGCGCTTGAGGAAGACGTCCTGGCTCAAGATGCGCGCGGCGGCGCGGCGGGCGAGCTCGAGGACCTGGGGGTTCGCCAGTGTGTAGGGGGACGTCTCGGGCTTGTCGCTGGGGTGCTTCTCGAACGCGACGCGGTACGCCTCGCCGTTCTCGCCCACCATGTGGAGCCGCGTCGCGACGGACGACTGCTCGGCCGGACCGGGGTCGGGCTTCTTCTCCCCGATGAGCTTGAAGAGGATGCCCAGCGGCCCCTTCTCGAGCACCGAGCGCGCGGCCTCCTTCTGCTCGCCGCCGTTGAGCGCGTAGCGGCCGATCATGCGCCACACGCCGCCGCTCGCGTGCTCCTGGGCGATGAAGGCTTCCCAGGTCGGCAACTGCGTGGGCTCGAACTCGCACGAGAAGCCCGCGAGCCCCTCGGCAGAGATGCGCATCGCGCACGCGGAGCCCTTCACCTCGGTGCCGTCGGGCAGGTGCACCACGAAGCCGAAGGCAGTGCCGACCTCGGGGAGGTTCGCGCAAGGGGCGCTGAACCCGGCCTGCGAGACCTCGTCGGTCGTCGTCTCGAGCTCGCCGGTGGGGAACTGCAGGCGCAGCCGGAGGTTGACGGGGTAGCGCGCGAAGCGGCGTTCGGTCACGGCGATGAGCTCACGGGAACGGGGACGGCACGGGGGAGCCGCGACAACGGAGGAGGAGGAGCATACCAGCGACCGACGGCCCCCGCTTCAGCACGGGACACCGCAGTTCTTGCGCGCGGTGGGCTGAAGCGCACCACGCCCTTCCGGCTCAGGGGAAGTTGCCGTTGAGGGTGATCTCCCCCCTCAGCGGCTCGGCGAACGCGGCAAAAGCCGCAGCGCAGACGGCTCAGCCCGCAGTGTCGCGGAGCACGAGCACGTCCCCTTCGACGCTGAGTCCCTCCGCGTTCCGCAGCACGTCGACGAGCTCCGCCTCCGTGCTCCCGGTCTGCTCGCGGAGCCGCGCCCGCAGCGGCGGCCACGGCGCTCGCAGCGACCCATCGGCCGCCTCGATACCGGCGAAGGCGACGTGACGCAGGGCGAGCTCGCGCACCCGCCCCTGCTGCTGGGCACCGGTGAGCGCGACGGTCTGCTGGTCGAGGTCGAGGAAGGTCGAGGCCACGGTGCGGATCGCCAGCGACATGAACGAGGTGCGCTCCATCTCCTCGCGGATTCCCTGTTGATCCACCACGCCGACGACGGTGTCGGTCACCGCGGTGACGGTGGCGGAGCGCGGCTTGCCGGTGAAGATCGCGGCCTCCCCGAACATCTCGCCGGGGCCGAGGCGGCGCAGCTCCTGCCGCTGCGCACCGACCAGGCGCGTCGCCACGCAGGCGCCGTCGACGATGACGTAGGCCGCGTCGCCGGGCGTTCCCTCGATGATGATCTCTTCGCCGGCCTTGAAGGTGCGCTGGGGGAGCTGCCCCAGCCCGCGGAGAAACCGCTCGAGGTCGAGCTTGAAGGCGTCCGCGCTCTGGTAGCGCCCGGCCGGGTCGGCGGCGAGCGCCTTCATGCAGATCGACACCAGGCGCCGAGGCATGGGTTGGCCGTGGCGCCGGCTCACGGCGTCGGGCGGCCGCACCACGCCGGCGGCGGCGAGCGCGACGATGGCGTCGGCGGTGGGGCCCACGTAGGGCGGTCGACCCGCGAGCACGCGGAAGAGCATGCCCCCGAGCGCGAAGACGTCGGTGCGCGCGTCGAGCTTCCACAGGTCGCCGTTCGCCTGCTCGGGCGACATGTACGCCGGCGTGCCCTGCGCGGTGTCGGAGCGGACGGGCTCGGTGGGCAGCTCGGCCGTGCGGCGCGCGATGCCCCAGTCGACGAGGTAGATCTGCCCGTAGTCCCCGACCATCACGTTCGAGGGCTTGAGGTCGAGGTGCAGCACCCCGCGCGCGTGGGCGAAGGACACCGCGTCGCAGATGCGCACCAGCACCTCGAGCGCCGCGGTGAGGCCGTCGACGTTCTCGCGCTCGTTCTCCTCGAGGAGCTGCTGGAGCGTCTGCCCCTCGAGCACCTTCATGGTGAACGCGCTGGAGCGCTTGCGCTCGTTCGCCAGGGCGTAGACCGCGGGGATGTTGGGGTGATCGAGCTGGGCGGTGACGCGCGCCTCTTCGACGAAGGCGGTGACGGCGCGCTCCTGGCTCATCAACTCCGGCCGGAGCACCTTCAACGCCACCTCGCGCCCCAGCACCTCGTCGCGCACGCGGTACACCCGCGCCATGCCGCCCGCGCCGAGGAGCCCGAGGTCGACGACGTTCCACCCCGAAGGCAGGGGCTGCGTCAGCGACGTGCCGTCGTCGGGGCGCTTCTTTCCAAAACCGAACATGGGCGCACCCTACTCACGGGGAGGCCGGTGCTCACGCAGCGCGACGAAGACCACCTCCCCGCGGCGTCCCGGCGCGTGGTGCGGCAGCTCAGGTCGGCTCGTCGAAATCTTCGAGCGACTTCTGCTTCACCGGCGAGAAGCGCATCCCGATCGAGTTCAACACGGTCTCGATCTCTTCTGCCGAGAGCCCCTCGGCATACAGCCGCTCGTGGATTTCACCCGCGCGGACGCCCTGTTTCTTCAGTCTTTGCGCCTTGCCGTACGGCGTACGCGCGTCGTCCCGCACCACCGTCGCCCCGCGCTCAACCTCTGCTGCGTCGCGCACCGGGCTCGGTTGGGTCGCGGTGACGCCCCCCTGCTCGAAGACCTTGGCTTCTTCGCTCCAGACGACCCACAACGCGAAAGCTCCGTAGGCCGTGCCCAGCGGGAAGTTGCAGAGCGCGATCGTCGCGAAGACGGTCTGAAAGATGCGGCCCTTGCCCAACTCGATCGCGTAGCCGAGGTAAGCGGAGGGCAGCGACAGCAACAGCAACATCATGGCCACGATCGCGAAGACGTCGAACGGCAGCTTGTCGCCGAAGAAGAGCCAGATGACGAGCAGCGCCCCCACGTAGAGGGCGGACATCAACCAGTTGAGGATCGAGAGGACGCCGAGCATCAGTCACCCGACGGCTGGCCGCTCTTCACGCCCGCGACCGCGCCCTTGAGCTCGTTGACCAGGCGTTTGGCTCCGTACACCTTGTCCATCGCCTCCATCAGCGCGGCGGAGTGAACGGCCACGGTGCGGTTGACCGCGGCGTCGAAGCCGTAGTCGCCGCCCAGCGACTGGATGTTGCCGTCGAACACGAGCCCGACGACCTCGCCCTTCGCGTTCACCATGGGCGAGCCGCTGTTGCCGCCGATGATGTCGTTGCTGGTGACGAAGTTGAACGGCACGTCCATGCCGAGCCTGACTTTGGCGTTCAACCAGCTCCTGGGCAGGGCGAACGGGTCCGCCCCGGTGTTGCGCTCGAAGGCGCCGGCGATGGTGGTGAACGGCTGCACCTTCGCGCCGTTCTCCTCGTAGCCCTCCACCGCGCCGTAGGAGAGCCGCAGGGTGAAGGTGGCGTCGGGGTAGATGGCGTCGCCGTAGACGGCGAAGCGGGCCCTGGCGAGCAACTCCTGCTGCTTCTTCATCGGGCCGTCGACCTCGGTCTCGTACTTCTTGCGGATCGCGCGGGCGTCGGCGTCGAAGGCGCGGGCCAACTCGATCATTGGGTCCTTCGAGGCGTCGATCTTCTCCTTGCCGCCGTCGAGCAGCACCTTGCGCAGGCCGCCGGTGGCGTTGCCCGTCTTGTCGACCTTGATGTCCTGGAGCCTGGTGCCCTTGACCGCGGCGGTGGCGATCTCGGCGGGGCTCTTCTTGCCAAACACGCGCTTGATGACCGGGTGATCGGGGCCGAGGTCCTCACGCATCTTGGTGAGGGACCAGGTGAGGGTGGCGATCTCCATCTCAGGGTAGACGGGGCGGTTGGCCAGCAGGCCCTGCTTGAACTGGGGCAGGCGGGCGTCGGTGAACTCCTTGAGGCGCTCGCCGTTGGGCTTGCCGATCTCTTCCGCGTAGCGGACGTAGCCGCGGGCCATGGTGAACAGGTCCGAGACGGGGCCGCGCTCGAGCGCGTTGTATTCCTTGCGGAAGCCCTGCTGCTTCTTGACGTTCATCGCGATGGTGTCCCAGACGCTGCCATAGAGCTTCTCGAGCTCGGGCTTCGCCTTCACCTTGGCGCGGAAGTCCTGCTCGTTCTTCACCAGCTGCCCGTAGAACGCCTTGTCGGCGAGTGCGGCGTGGCGGCCCTTGTAGGCCTTGAGCCCGTTCTCGACCCCGAAGAGCAGGTCGTTGGAGTGCCGCTTCTGCTCGGCGCCACGCGTCTGGTACATCGTGGTGAAGCCGCGGAGCTCGGCCATGCGCATCAAGGTCAGCGGCATGCGGAAGTCGCGATCGTCGTCGAGCTGCGCGACGGTGAGGCCACGCGAGGTGCCGCCGGGGTTGCCCGACACGAAGGTGACGTCGCCGTCCTTGATGGTGCCGTCGGACCACGAGAGGTGGTGGTCCATCTTCATCGGCTTGCCGTCCGCGCCGTAGATGCGCACGAAGGACACGTCGAGATCGTAGCGGGGGAACATGAAGTTGTCGGGGTCACCGCCGAAGAAGGCAATGGCGTCCTCGGGGGCGAACACGAGGCGGATGTCCTGCAGGCGGCGGTACTTGTAGAGATCGTAGCGGCCGCCCCGGTACAGGGTGACGACCTCGCAACGAAAGTCGTCGCTGGTGGCGCACTCCTTTTCGATGCCGGCGATGGTGGACTTCTGCACCTCGTTGAACTTCTCGGGCGCCGCGTCGCGGGTGGCGTCCTGCACCTTCTTCGTGACGTCGGTGATCGCGGTGAGCTGGTTGAGCTCCATGCCGGGACAGCGGGCCTCCTCTGCCTGGGTCTTCGCGAACCAGCCGTCGCGGTTGAAGTCCTTCTTCATGTTGCTCGAGAGGTTCTCGATGCACTCGCGCGCGCAGTGGTGATTGGTCATCACCAGGCCGTCGGCGGAGACGACCGAGGCCGAGCAGCCGCCGGCGATACGCACCGACGAGAGGCGCAGGTGGTCGAGCCAGTCCTGGGTGGGCTCGAACCCGTACTTCGCCTTCACCTTGGCGGAGGGGAAGTTGTTGAACGTCCACATGCCTTCGTCAGCGAGGGCAGGCGCGGCGGCGAGCGCTGCGGCGAGGCACAGCGAGGTGATTCGCTTCATGCGTGACTCCTTCAAGAGGACGACGGCAACTGACTTGTGCCCGCGTGGGTCAGCCGAATCAAGGGATGACTCGTCAGCGGAGCGAGGCGCTCTCGAAGGTGGACCAGCCGCCTCTTTCCAAAACCGAACAGGGGCGTACCCTGCCCACGCGAGGTGCGTCATGGGGTTCGTCACGAAGCTGCTCGGCGTTTCGAAGGCCACCATCCCTTCGGCGTACGGGCCGCACGCCCTGGGCACCACGCACTTCGAGGTCGGCGACTTCGCCATCACCAACGAGTCGATGAACGACGCGCTGCTCACCGATGCCCCGCCCGGGAGCTGCAGCGCCTGTCTCGTCGGCGCCGTGCACCTCAACTTCACCGACATGAACCACGTGGCGATGATGTCGCGGGCGCTCGGGTCGATCGATCGCGGCGAGATGGCCCGGTCGCTGCGCGCGATGACCGTCGGCTTCTTCGATCACCTCAAGGGCCGAGCGCTCACCGGCTTCACGCCGTCGGGCACCCTGCGCGTGAAAGGCCTGACCGCGCGGCCCTGATGAGCAACCTCAGCCACGAAGGCCTGAACTTCACGGGCGCATCAGCTCCCGCGACCACCCGGGTGCTCTGCGCAGAACCTGAAGGAGTACGGTCGTTCGCATGCGTTTCCTCGAGATCTCGAACCTCGAAGGACCCTCTCCGGCCTCGCTCCCGATGGAGCTGGTGGAGCGCAAGGGCCTCGGCCACCCGGACACCATCTGCGACGCGCTCGCCGAGAACCTGAGCCGGTTGCTCTCGCGCGCGTACCTCGAGCGCTTCGGCGTCATCCTCCACCACAACGTCGACAAGGCGCTGCTGTGCGGCGGGGCGGCACGCGCGGCGTTCGGCGGCGGGGAGATCACCGAGCCCATCGAGATCTACCTCGCCGGCCGCGCGACGACCGAGGTGAAGGGCGTACGCATTCCCGTCGATGAGCTCGCGGTCGAGGGGAGCAGGCAGTGGCTGCGCGAGCACCTCCGCTACCTCGACGTCGAGCGGCACGTTCGCCTCATTCCCCGCGTGCGCCCGACCTCGTCGGACCTCGCGGCGCTCTTTCTGCGGCGGCCCGCGGGGTCCGTGCCGTTGGCCAATGACACCTCGCTGGGCGTCGGGTTTGCGCCCTTCGACGAGCTGGAGCGCACCGTGCTGGCGGTCGAGCGGCAGCTCAATGACCCCGAGGTGAAGCGGCACCACCCGCACCTCGGCGAGGACATCAAGGTGATGGGCGTGCGCCGCGGCGAGCGCGTGTCGTTGACGGTGGCCTGCGCGGTGGTCGGGCGCTTCGTGGTCGATCTCGAGGACTACTGGCGGAAGAAGGAGCAGATCCGCGTGCTCGCGCTCGAGGTGGCGGAGGCGAACTGCTCCGGCCCGGTGGAGGTCCAGGTGAACGCCGCCGATGGAACGACCGCCGACAGCGTGTACCTCTCGGTGACCGGGCTCTCGGCCGAGGCCGGCGACGACGGAGAGGTCGGGCGTGGCAATCGCGTCAACGGGCTGATCACTCCCTACCGGCCGATGACCCTCGAGGCCGCCGCGGGGAAGAACCCGGTGACGCACGTGGGCAAGCTCTACAACCTCGTCGCCAACCGCATCGCCCGCGCGGTCGTCGCGGAGGTACCGGGGACCCGCGAGGCGACCTGTCACCTCGTCAGCTGCATCGGGAAGCCGATCACCGAGCCGGTGGTGATGGACGTGAAGGTGCGCCTCGAGAATCCCGCGGCGCTCGGCGAGGTGCGCGGGCGGCTTCGGGACGTGTCGATGGACCAACTGGCGGGCGTCACGGAACTCTGGCGGGGGCTGCTCGAGGGCACTGAGCCGGTGTGGTGATGGTTCGACCCTCGCCCGCGCGATGCCGGCATGCGTCTTCGCGCGCGCTCACTCCGCGACTGAACTGATTCGCCTCTGTTCGAGCAGCGAGGCGATGCGCGCGCGCAACTCCGGAGGCGCGCCGTTCTGCTGTGCCCTGAGGAAAGGGCCCTCACCGGCCTCGACGAGGTACGGCACGAGCGCGAGCTGCTCGTCGAGCGGTGCGGCCCGGAAGGCGCCTGCGAGAAGCCAGTGGAAGCAACGCCACGACGGGCGGTGTACGAACTGCCGCTCATGGCCAGCAAGAAGCTCAGCGCGACGCAGGCGACGAAAGTGCTCGAGGACTTCGTCGGCGGCGCGAACGATGCAGACACCTGCCGCGCCTTCGGAGCCGAGCTGGCCGCGCTTCCGGCCGGGGTCCCGGACACGCTCACCACCGCCGCGCTGGTGAAGCTGATCAGCGTGCTCGGCCTGAGCTACATCGCCACGGCTCCCGCGCACGCCGTCGCCGCGGTGATCGCCGCGCTCGAGCAGTTTCCGAACCAGCCCGACGCGGTCTTCGCTCTCACCGGCCTGCGCCTGAGCGCCGACCCCGCGGCCGAGCTGCGCTTCTGGCTCGAGGGCGCGGGGCTTCACTCCACCGGCTATCTCGAGCGCAAGCAGCTCGCCAGAGACGTGAAGAACCCGGTGACGGTCGCCGCGGCCCGGGCTGCGCTGGCGGTGACGGAGCACGCGAACTTCCGCACCTCGAGACATCTCCCGCTGCTGGTCGCCGAAGCCTCGCCCGAGTCGCTCGAGTTCGTGACGCCGTACGCGCTGCGGTTGCTCGCCCAGCCCGACCGCGACCTCGACTGGTTCCGCACCAGGGTCGTCCCGCTCTTCGGGGCCAGCCCGGCCGCCGACGCGCTCGCGCAACGACTCGGGGTCGTCGTCGGGGCGCCCCCCGGGAGCTCCCCGGCCCTGGCGTTCTGCAAGGCCCTCGGCATGCACCCCCTGCCGAGCACCATCAAGTTCACCGCGAGCTTCTTCGGGCCCCGGCCTGCCTCGCCGCAGTTTCCCCACGCATGGCAGGTGAAGGCCGACTCCACCGAGGCGAACTGGTTCTGCGTGCGCCGCAACGAGAAGTGGCAGTGGCGGGCCCTCGCGGCGCCCCTCACCGAGTTGAAGGCCACGCTGACCGACGCGCTCGTGCGCGTCGAGGTGCGCTCCAGCGGGAAGAACGTCGATCGCGAGAAGTTGATCGAGTGGCTGGAGACGATGCTGACCGACTGATCACCGGGTGGGCCACGGCGCGCCCTCGAGCGCGAGCAGGGAGAGCGGCGCGACGGCCCCTCCGCCGGCGACGTACGCGAACAACTCCCTCACCTCGTCGCCGCGCAGTGGGTAACGATCGAGGTCCTCGAGGCTGACCCACGCGGCCCCCTGCGAGTGCTCGTCGCCGATGGACTTGAGCGGCAGGTCACCCTCGGGACGCGCGAGAAAGAAGGCGCGCACCCGGGCGGTACCGTCGGGCGCCGGCGTGTGCTCGAGGCGAAGCACTCCCTCGAGCACGATGGGAATGCCCGCCTCCTCGCGCGTCTCCCGGAGCGCCGCCTCGACCAGTGTTTCCCCGGGCTCGGCGCGGCCGGCCGGCAGGTACCAGGCCTGCGCGTGCTTGCGCTCATGGACGAGAACGAACCGGTCGCCGCGCCGCACCACGACCAGCGAGAAGTACCAGGTGGGGACGGGGTCGCGAGCCATGCTGATCAATCTACCGCTGGGCTGGCGCGAAGGGCTCAGGCGCAGTACTCGCCGGGGCGGGGGGTTCCGTCGTGTACCGAACGCGTTATGCATTCTGGCTGGCATTGCTCTACCTGCTCGTCGCGGGCGCCTGGATCATGGGCTCGTCCGAGGTCGCCACCTGGTTCGCCCACGACGTCGTGCTGCTGCGACGCATCGAGGAGATCAAGGGCCTCGCCTTCGTCATCGTGACCGCCGGGGCGCTCTTCGTGGGCGCGCGGGTGCTCTTCGCGCGCATCGAACAAGCGGCCGAGGAGCTGGTGCGACGGGAACGCGCGCTGGTGAGCAACGAGCGGCGCGCCTTCGCGGGCCTGATGGCGGCCTCGGTCGCGCACGACGTGAACAACGTGCTGATGGTCGTGCTCAGCGACGTCGACGAGCTCCGCGATCCGCAGACGAAGGAACGGGCCGCGAGCGCGCATGCCCGGTTGCAGACCTCGCTCCAGCACCTGGTCGACCTCAACCGGCGGCTGGTGCTGACCGTGCGGCACAACACCAACGCCCGCATGGAGCCGCTCGAGCTCACCGCGGCGACGCGCGAGACGGTGGAGTTCGACCGCAAGCACCAGGCCCTGCGCAACACGACGCTCACCCTGGACCTCGGGCCGCCCGTCACCCTGCTCGCCCAGCCGGTGCTGGTCTCACAGCTCGTCACCAACCTCGTGGTCAACGCGGGCGAGGCGACCGGAGGCAAGGGCCAGGTCGAGGTGCGGTTGGCGGCGACCCTCAGCGAGGTGACGCTCGAGGTGCACGACTCCGGTCCCGGCGTTCCACCCGAGCGGCGCGCGACGCTGTTCGAGGCGCTCGCCACCACCAAGACCGACGGCAACGGCATGGGGCTTTTCTCGGTGCGCGCGTGTGCCCGGGCCCTGGGAGGGGACGTCGCGGTGCTCGACTCCCCGCTCGGCGGCGCCTGCTTCCGGGTGACCCTGCCCCGGGCGCCGCGGCCGACCCCGCCGTAGCGTCGGCCGAACCACCTTCGAGAAACTTCTACCTGCCCGAACTGCGCCTGAGAGCGCCCCCGAAGGTCCTGACGCCGCGGTGGGGCGCAGCCTGTAAGGTGCCCCGCCATGGCTATCATTCAGCTCACCGTCAACGGTCAGTCCCGCCAGCTCGACGTCGCGCCGGGGGAATCACTGCTCGACGTGCTGCGCGAGAAGTGTGGCGTGCACTCGGTGAAGGACGGCTGCCAGCCTCAGGGCCAGTGCGGCGCCTGTCTCGCGGTGATCGACGGCCAGGCCAAGGTGACCTGCGCCATGCCGGCCGACAAGTGCGACGGCAAGACGGTGCTGACGATGGAAGGGGTCTCGGAGGCCGAGCGCGAGCTGACCGCGCATGCCTTCGTGGCGGCCGCCGGCGTGCAGTGCGGCTTCTGCATTCCCGGCTTCGCCCTGCGCGCGAAGTTCCTGCTCGATCGCAACCCCACCCCTACCCGCGACGAGATCAAGACGGCCATCGACGGCAACCTCTGCCGCTGCACCGGCTACGTGAAGATCATCGACGCGGTGGAGCTGATGGCGAAGGCGCGCCAGGGCGTGCCGCTGCCGAAGCTGGTGACCACTGGCGGCGTCGGCGCCTCCCTCGCCCGCTACCAGGGCGCGGCCACGGTGCTCGGCGATCGCCCCTTCGTCGCCGACCTCGTGCGCCCCGACCTGCTGCACGGGGTGCTGGTGTTCTCCGCGCACCCGCGCGCGCTGGTGAAGTCCATCGACGTGTCGGCCGCGCGCGCGCTGCCCGGGGTGCACACCGTGGCGACCGCGAAGGAGGTCCCCGGCAAGCGCTGGTTCGGCATGTTGTACGCCGACTGGCCGGGCTACGTGGCCGAGGGTGAAGAGGTGCGCTGCGTGGGCGACGTGGTGGCCTCGATCGCCGCCGTCGACGAGCGCACCGCCCGGGCAGCTGCCGCGCTGGTGAAGGTGGTCTACGAGGTGCGCGAGCCGGTGCTCGACCCCGAAGTGTCGATCGCCCCCGGCGCGCCGCAGGTCAACCCGACCCACGACAACGTGCTCAGCCGCTCGGTCATCAAGCGCGGCGACCTCGAGGCGGGCTTCGCGCGCGCGGTGCACGTGGTCACCACCACCTTCCAGACCCAGCGCATCGAGCACGCCTTCCTCGAGCCGGAGTGCGCGCTCGCCGAGCCGATCGCCGGGGGCGGCCTCAAGCTCTACACGCAGGGTCAGGGCATCTTCGACGACCGCCGCCAGGTGGCGAGCTTCCTCGGGTTGACCGAGGCCCAGGTGCAGGTGGAGCTGGTGCCCAACGGCGGCGCCTTCGGCGGCAAGGAAGACATGACCGTGCAGCCACACGCCGGCATCCTCTGCCACCTCTCGGGCAAGCCGGTGCGGGTGAAGCTCAACCGCGAAGAGTCGGTGCGCATGCACCCCAAGCGGCACCCGCTGACGATGACCTACACCGTGGGCTGCGACAAAGACGGCAAGCTCACCGCGCTCAAGGCGCGCCTCATCGGTGACTCCGGCGCGTACGCCTCGGTGGGCGGCAAGGTGCTGGAGCGCGCCGCGGGCCACTCGTGCGGGCCGTACAAGGTGCCGGCCGTCGACGTCGAAGCGATCGCCGCGTACACCAACAACCCGCCCTGCGGCGCGATGCGCGGCTTCGGCGCCAACCAGGCGTCGTTCGCCATCGAGGGCTGCATGGACCAGCTCGCCAGGCTGGCCAAGCTCGACACCTGGGAGATCCGCAACCGCAACGTGCTCGGGGTGGGCGACCTCTTCTCCACCGGGCAGGTGCTCGAGAAGTCGGTCGGCATCCGCAAGACGCTGGAGGCGGTGAAGGGCGTCTATTACGCGGCGAAGAAGGCGGGGAAGGCGGTCGGCGTGGGGTGCGGGGTGAAGAACTCCGGCATCGGCAACGGCGTCGAGGAGTGGGGCAAGTGCCGGCTGGTGGTCGAGTCGAACGGCACCGTCACCCTGTTCAACGGCTTCACCGAGATGGGCCAGGGCCTGATGACCATCCTCCAGCAGTTCGCCTCGGAGGTGACCGGCGTCCACGCGGCGAAGTTCATCCCGAAGGTCGACTCGACGTATGCGTTGGGGTGCGGGCAGACCACCGGCTCGCGGGCCACGGTGCTCGCCGGGCGCGCGGTGGTGGCGGCCGCGCGGCTGCTGCGCAAGGACCTCGACGACGGCGCGAAGCTGTCGGACCTCGTGGGCCGCGTGTACGCCGGCGACGAGGTGATCAACGACACGACGGCGCTCGGGGCAGAGGTGGCGAAGATCAAGACGCACACCGCGTTCGGCTGGGCGACGCAGGTCTGCATCCTCGACGCGGAAGGCAAGGTCGAGCGCATGGTGGCCGCGCACGACGTGGGCCGCGTGGTGAACCCGCAGCTGTGCCAGGGCCAGGTCGAGGGCAGCGTGCACATGGGCCTGGGCTACGCCCTCACCGAGGAGCTCCCCACGGAGAACGGCCTGCCGGTCACCGCGAAGCTGCGCGACCTCGGCATCCTGCGCGCGCGCGACATGCCGCCGGTGGAGGTCATCCTCATCGAGGACCACGAGCCGGAAGGTCCGTTCGGCGCCAAGGGCGTCGGGGAGATCGGCCTGGTGCCCACCGCGGGCGCGGTGGCCGGCGCGCTCGAGGCGTTCGATGGCATTCGCCGCACCACGCTGCCGATGAAGGACTCGGCCGCGTCGCGCGCGATGAGCGTGGGGCGCATGAAGGGCGACCGCAGCAAGTGGCGGTGACACGGGGGGTCACGCTTCGGGGCTGAGTCATGCACACCCCGCGGCACACGCGCCCAACACCCCATGATCCGGCCGCCGGGCGCCCGGCGAGTCGCTTGCATTACGGCCGGGAGTGAACCTGTGAACTTAACACCTGTTGCTGGTTGGGATCTGCCTCGGCGCGTCGTGGCCGATCATCCTCGCGCTGCGTGCCTTGTTCGGCCGCGGGTTGATCGACGGCCTGTACTTCAAGCTCATTCCGGGGATCACCGGTCTCGTGCTCGCCGCCTTCACCTGGGGCCGACTCGGCGGCTTCACCAACCTCACCGTGGGCCTGATCGCCGTGCCGATCGGCGTCGTGCTCATCCTCGGGAACCTGGTGTTGATCGGCCGCTCCCTGGGGGCGGACCTCAAGAACATCGCCCAGCAGCTGGCCACCATCTCCGCGCAGAACCGGGCCTCGTCGTCGCAGGTCGCCTCCGCGAGCCACTCGCTGGCGTCGGGCACCGCGAAGCAGAGCGCCTCGCTGGAAGAGACCGCGTCCTCGATGAACGAGGTCTCGAGCATGGTCGCGCTGAACTCCGAGCGCGTACGCCAGACGAACCAGCTCGCTCGGCAGACGCGGGAAGCGGCCGAAGCCGGAGCCACCGACATGGGCACGCTCGGCGCCGCGCTGTCCGCGATGAGCGCCTCGTCCGACGACATCACCCGCATCGTGAAGACCATCGATGAGATCGCCTTCCAGACGAACCTCCTCGCGTTGAACGCCGCCATCGAAGCCGCGCGCGCCGGGACCGCGGGAGCCGGGTTCGCGGTGGTCGCCGAAGAGGTGCGCAGCCTCGCCCATCGCTCGGCCAGCGCGGCCAAGGAGACCGAGGAGAAGCTCGCCAGTGCCGCCGCCCGCACCCACGAGGCACGGGCGATGGGTGAGCGCGTGTCCCTGTCGCTGGTCTCCATCGTCGAACGGGCCCGGAAGGTCGACGTGCTCTCTCTCGAAGTGGCCGACGCCTCGAGTCAGCAGCGCCAGGGCATCGAACAAATCAACAGCGCGGTGACCTCCATCGAGTTCGTCACCCAGGGCAACGCCGCCCTCGCCGAGCAGAGCGCCGCGGCCGCGGAAGAGGTGCGTGACCAGACCCTCGCGCTCCAGCAGGTGGTCGAGGTGCTTTCGCGGCTGGTGACTGCGGACGCTGACGTGACCCGGGAACAGGACACGCCCGGCCCCGCGGAGCAGCCTTCGGGGGCAACCCGAGCCCACAGCCCCCGCGCGCCTGCACCGCCGACCCCGCGCGCGCGCTCCGCCGACCTGCAGCGCGTGGCCCCGATGGGGCGCGGGAAGGACCACACGTCCGTCGAGGGCTCGAGCGCGTGGGTGCAGTGACGCGTCGGTCCTGATCAACGCGAGGGAGCAGCGCGCAGCTCGGACGAGCACGACTTCAACGCGAAGAATCATCGGCGCCTGGGAACCCGCGTGACCCGCATCGATTCGAGGGCGCGCTTGCGTCGGCCGCGAAGTGCCGCTGTGGTCTGTCCATGCCCAGCGACCCCCGGCCTTCCCTCGGACTGTCTCTCTTCGCGGGCGGCGTCGCGCTGGGGGGCCTGCCCGTCGGGTTGATGTTGTTCGTCGTGAGCAGCACCGACCCGCGCGAGGCGTGGATGGAAGGGGGCTGGCCGATGTACGGCTGCCTGGCCGTCGCGGTGCTCGCCACGCTCGGGGCGGCGGCCGCGGCGTTCGTCGCCAGTCGCACCAACGTCCTCGCGGTGGTGGCCGTGCCGACCCTGTCGCTGCTGGTGCTGGGGCTCGGCGTCTTCGGCTACCGGAACGGCATGACCGGCATGATGGCCGCCGTCGCGCACGCCTCGCCGCTCGACCGCGGCACCATCATGGCCGCGGGCACGGGCGAGGTGACGTGGGATCTCGTCTTCCCGCTCCTGCTCGTCGGTGGCCTCGCGGTGATGAGCGGGATGGCCTTCATCGTCGGTGCGTTGGCGCGACACGGTCACTTCGACACCACTTCGCGACGGGCGATCTTCGTGCTCGGCCTGGGCAACGTCGTCGTCGGCGCCTGGCTCGTCGCCGCGGGGCGCAGCGATCTCCTGCTCGGCAACGCCTTCCGCGCCCTGGGCCGCGCGGCCCCGATGGACAAGCTCACCCTCGTCGTCGGTGCGCTCGAGGACCGGGCCTCTGCACGAACGATCGAACTCGGCCTGCTCGGCGCGGTGGTGCTCGTCGCGCTCGCGGGGGCGTTCGTCGTGCGCGCCCACCCGCGCGCGGCCGCCGGCGTGCTGGCCTTCCTGCTCGTCGGCGTCGCCGGTTTCGGAGTGCTGCGGGCTCTGGCGCGGCTGCCGGCCGACGGAGAGGCGCTCATCGCGGCGGGGACGCAGACGCAGTCGTTGATGGAGCTCGACGCACCACCCACCGACGCCTTCGACGGCCTCGTCCTCGATGACGGCGTGTTCAAAGACGGCGCGCAGCTGTCGGGGGTGCCGCTCACCGAATAC
>JBBRUE010000047.1:0-15329 GCA_038248085.1 Myxococcales bacterium
GGGGGCTCCGGGCGCCTACCCATTGGTGACAAACGGGCGCGGGGCCGTGCGCCGGTGATCCGCGCTTTGTCACCAATGGGTATGCGCCCGGAGACCTGCGGAGGGAGCCACGAGTCGAAGCCTGCACACGTGAGTTACGGGTGTTCGGTTCGCGGGGCTGGTCCGGGCGAGGCACGGCGCTCGGCACCCTCCCCGGCGGCCTCCCATGAAGGCGAGCTGTCGTGTCACCCGTTCCACCCGCTCGTACTGAGCAGAGCACCGAAACCGAACTCACGCCGCGAGAGGCGCGTCAAAGCGCTCGACGGGCAGCGACATCTCGGAGACGCGCTCCACCTCCGGCCTGGTGTCACACGAAATGGAGCGGCGGTCGTCTCTCAGAAGCGCCAGAGCACGGCCCCATCACGACGAAACTTCAGCCCGCCGCCGGGATCGGAGACGACCGTCACCCGTACCGCACCTGGATGGTCTCGATGAGGGCCAGCAGCGCCTTCTTCACGCCCTCGGTGGTCGCGCTCTTCACCAGCGCGGTGCCTTCACCCTCGTAGCCGCTCGACCGCGCCTGTCCGACCTTCGGGGGCCGCAGCTCGACGAGCGCCTCGCCGGCCTTCGCGGCGGCCTCTTCGACCCCGCGCACCTCGATCACCCGCTCGCCGGGCCCCTGCCCGCGGAAGAACGCAGCGCCCGCGGCCCACTTGCGCGTCGGAGGCGTGAAGCGGTCGAAGCTGATCAGCTCGGCCCACGCGCGCATCATGTCGATCTCATGCGCGAGGCTGTTGAGCGGCATGATCTGCACGCCCGGAGGCCGCGCGCCGACCTCGCTGACGTACATCTTCCCCCCGTCGGCGAGGAACCACTCCATGTGGGTGAGCGCGGTGCCGGTCACCCGGGGCTGGTCGCCGAAGAGCGCCTCGAGCGCGGCGGCGTTGATGGGGTCGAACTCGGTCCACGGTGCTTCGATCTCGCGCGGGAGAATCACGCAGTACTGGACCCACGGCGTCTCGAGCACCTCGAGGGGCGAGGGGAAGTAGCGCGTGCCCGAGCGCCACACCGGCTTGCCATGGATCGACACCGTCTCGCAGGTGAACTCCCGCGCGCGGATGAACTGCTCGGCCTGCAGCGGCCGCTCGACGGTCGGTCCCTGACCGAGGCGGATCAACGCGTCGAGGTCGGCCTGCGTCTCCACCCGGTGCGTGCCCCGCGAACCGACGCCGGCCTGCGGCTTGACGATGATCGGGAACCCCACGGCGTCGATGAAGGCCCGCAGCTCGGGCATCGTCGTCACCAGCTGACTGGCGGCGACGGGGACGCCGTGCGCGCGGAGCACCTCCTTCATGAGGTCCTTGTCGCGGAAGCGGCGCGCGATGTCGGGGCGCATGCCGGGCAGGTCGGCGAGCTGCCGGGCCTCGGCCATCGGGAGCTGCAGCTGCTCGAGCGCCCCGGTGAGCCGATCGATGGGACCCACCCGGCGCCGGAGCGACACGATGGCCGCGGCGAGCTGTGCCGGGTCGTTCACGCTGCGCACCTGGTGATGGCCGGCGACGCGGCCGCGCAGCGCTGCGGGCAACGCGTGCTCGGGGTCTTCGCTGATGACCGAGAGGGTGACGCCCTCGACCTCCGCGAAGGCGCTGACCGAGCGGTTGGTGTTCTCGAGGAAGTGCGGGGCGACGAGCGCGACGTGCGGCATCCGCTGAGTATGACGCCCCCGCGCGCCTCCCGCGATGGAGTTCCCCAGGCCGCCCACTGCGGGACCTCGTCGCGCCAGAGCGACAGCCCACGGCTGCGACGCGTGTGCAGTACTGCCACGCCATCACGAGCAGCACGACGGCACCGGGTTCGTCTCTCACACCTGGTGGACCGGCGTGCTGATCGACTTCGTGTGGCGCACGGAGCTCGGGCCCGCGTCACGACTGGTGCGGACCGGGACTCAGCGGTTGATCAGCGTGTAGCCGAGGCTGCCGCGGGAGGTGCTCAGCGCTCGCATGAAGCGGCTCCACTCCGCCGGCGGGAAGGTCTGGCAGCCCGCGCTCCCGGTGCCGGAGGTGCCGCCCTGGTGGAAGAGCATCGAGGCCCCGCCGCCGGTGCGCTGGGTCTCGGTGAAGCGGCCGTCGTGGTTCCAGTCGCGCTCGACGCGGAAGTCGCTGGTGGAGCGCAGGCAGAACCCGTGCTTCCAGGAGCTCTTCGCGAACTCGTAGTGCCCGGCGGGAATGCGGCCCTGGTCCGCGCGGCCGTCGCCGTTCATGTCAGCGGAGTAGGCCGACATGCCCTTCGCCGGTTCGGTGTTGTACCGGAGCAGCTGCACGTGCGGCTTGCCGGCGCTGTCCTTCCACACCATGGCGAGGCGATCGTCGTAGCGGCCCGCGCCTCCGTTGGCGGTGGTGGGCGTCGTGGTGCGCAGCCCGACGAGGTTGAACTGGTTGGCGCCCGTCTTGAACTTGCCGCCGGCCTGCTGCACCAGCGTATTGAAGTGCTCGTACTGGGCGACCTGCCCGCGCGGCACCTGGTCGAGGCCGACGCGGCCGGGCGTCCCATTCGAGGCGGGGCGGGACGGCGTCGGCGGGTGGCGCGGCGAGGGGCGCTTCGACGCGGGCTTCGCGTCGAGCCCATCGGGGATCTGCAGCGTGTGGCCGGCGATGATGAGGTTCGGGTCGGCGATGTGGTTGCTCTTCGCGAGCTTCGCGACCGTGGTGTCGAACCGGCGGGCGAGAGCCGAGAGGGTGTCACCGGAGCGGATGCGGTAGGAGCTCATGCGTTGATTCTCGCGGCTTCGCCTGTCCTCGCACCCGGGAACGATCGACATGTCGCTTTACAGACTCACCGCACAACTCCTGACATCGTCGCCTCCGTGAGCACCTACACCGCCCTCCGCCTGACGCCCGCGCGCGCGGTCCCGTTGTTCGAGGGGCACGTGCGGCGCCTCGGGGAGGACAGCCGCGAAGCGCTCCAGCAATTCGCGTCGGCCGGGGCGGCGGGCATCTACCGGGTGACGTGGGACGGGCGGCGGCTGACGACGGTGCTGCGCGGCCCTTCGCGGATGGTGGAGGACATGCCGACGCGCCTGGTGGTCTCGCCCTTCGCCGGGCTGCGCGGACGATTCGCCAAGCCCGCGCCTCCGTCGCCGTACGACGCGGTGCGAATCGAAGGAGTGGCGACGTTACTGACCGACGCGCGCGGCGATGAGCTGTACGAGTCGTGCAGCGCGTCGGTGCTCGCGTGGGACGGAGCGGTGCTGGTGTTGCCGACCGACCAGGCGCCGGCCGTGGCCTCGGTCGCCGAGGCGGAGGTGGCGGGAAAGTTCGCGCACCGCCGGGCCCGGGTGCTGGTGGCTGATCAGTGGCCGTTGCTGCTGATCAACGCGGTGGTGGGCACCTGTGCCGTCCATGTTCCGGGACGACCCGCGTTTCCGCCAGACGTTCGCGCCCGCCTCGACCTGGTGCTCGCGGCCGGACCGTGACGCCCTGCAGGAGTCGCGGGGGGCAAGGTGCTCACGCAGCGCCCTTCTCGCGGATCGCACGCCAGGCGTTCGCCCCCGGACCCGCCACTGTGAGCGCGAGGGACCAAAGCCAGTCCGAGGCCTGAGGGAGCGCTCCGTGAGCAATTCGGTCCGCACAAAAATGCTGCCGGACCGCAATATTGTGCGGACCGTTTGCGAGTAGAGGCGACCAGCCTGGGCCCGCTGATGGCGGAGGGGTCTGGACGCCGCGGGCGGGTCCTGCTTTGGGGCCGCCATGACTTCGATGATCCTCCTGGCGATGCTGCTGCAGGCCGGTGACGAGTGGGCGCCGCTCCCGACGCCGAGCGCGCCGCCGACGCCCCAGGCCGCGCTGCCGGCCCCCGACCTCTCACCGCGCGCCCGCTACGACGCCGCGCTGCGCCACCTCGCGGGGGGCCGCCCCGATGACGGCGTGCTGATGCTCGACGCGCTCATCGCCGAGCAGCCACGGGTGCCCGAGTACTTCGCCGCCCGCGCCCAGTGTCAGCTCGCGCTGCGGGCGTGGATCTACGCGACGGCCGATGCGCAGTACGCGTTGGCGCTCAAGCCGGAGCTCGTCTCGGCCATGTACACGCTCGCGACCGCCGAAGAGGCGCTGGGCCGCAACGTGCTCGCGGGAACGCACTACCGCGCGTACGCGGAGACCAACCACTCCGAGGTCCGCGCCGACTTGCGCATCGAAGCCCAGCGTCGCGCCGCGCTCCTCGCCCCGCTGCCAGTCACCCGCGCCGCGCCGACGTACGCCCCGGCACCGACCTACGCTCCGGCACCGACCTACGCCCCGGCACCGACCTACGCTCCGGCACCGGCCTCCCCGCCGCCCGAGTGCCGCATGGGCTCCAACGGACAGAACACGTGCGGGTACAACTGCCGCATGGGCAGCAACGGGCGCTTCTATTGTGCGAGCCGCCCCGACGGACCATGCGCCTTCAACAGCAACGGCACGTACACCTGCCCCTGACGAAGCACAGCCCCGCTACGGAGGACTCACGCCGCGCGCCTGGTTGACCTGCTTCCGCGCGGACACGCCGTTCTGCCCGCTCTGCGACGACACCACGTCGAAGCCCTGGTCGAAGAGCGCCTTGAGGTCGGCCGTCGAGGGACTCGCGGCGTTGGTGTACGTGAAGCTGCGCAGGCCCGCGGGGTGGAGCTTCGAGGTGACCACCGCCGCGACCTGGACCGTCGGGTCGAACTCCACGACGAACGCGCCGGGGTGGTGGGCGGCGATGACCACGTCCGCGTCGGCGAGCGTGGAGGCGGCGTTGATCACGTACGACACGGTGCCCGACCCGGGGAGCGTGGGGATGAGGGTGGTCAGCTCGGTCGCGCTGATCTCCAGGAAGGTGAAGTCCTCGGCGTTCAGCGCGTGCACCTCGGCGATGGTGCGCGCGTAGTCGATCGGCCGCTTGACGGTGAGCTGCACCACCAGCTTGCCGCGCACTGCCGCGAGCACGTCATCGAGCCGCTGGAACTTCTCCGTCGTCGACGGCACCCGGTGGCACGCCGTGACCTGCGCGACGGTCATCTCCTCGATGCGCTTGTTGTAACAATCGAGCGACTCGTAGAGCTGCAGCGGGCTCGAGTGCGAGATGACCGGAACGCCGTCGAGCGTGACCCGCACGTCGATCTTGATGCCGTCACTCCCATCGGCGATCGACGCCGCGATGGCGCCATTCGAGTCGTAGGGCAGCGAGGTGGCGTTCCACGAGCCGCCGTGCGCCAGCGAGAAGACGCGCCGGCAGCTCACGTCCTTCCAGCAGCTCTGCAGCGTTCCGCGGGTGTAGCCGGCGTCGGGGGCAGCCAGGCCGGCGTCCACCGGGGCTCCGGCGTCGGGAACCACGACGGTGCCGGCATCCACCGGCGCGCCGGCATCAGCGACGACGACGGCGCCGGCGTCGGTCATGGGCCCTGCATCGATCGGCGAGCCAGCCGCGTCGACGTCGGGCGACGGGGGCGCACCACAGGCGACCAACAGCATCACGCCGAGCGCTCGGAGCACCATCATCCCAGTCTACTCAGGTCCGGTTGAGCACCGGGTCGAGCCGGTAGTAGCGGCGGAGTTCCTCGTACAGGTCGGGCGCCTTGTCCTTCATGCGCGCGGGCTTCTCGAAGAACGCCTCGGTGGCGACGGCGAAGAACTCGGCCTCGTTGGTCGCGCCATACGCCCGCAGCACCTGGCCGCGGCTCGGCCTCGCGCGGAGCTGCTCGTAGTGCTTCGAGAAGACGCGGGTCCACGCGTGGTAGTCGGCCCACCCGTCGAGCTCCGGCGTGCCATCGAAGCGCCCGTCGCCGAGGTCGAGCACGTGGGCGAACTCGTGCAGCGCGGTGTCGTGGCCGTCGGCCGGGTTGTGGAGCCCCTGCCGCACGGCGTCCCACGCGAGCACCACCAGGCCCCACTGGTGCGCCTCCCCGAGGTTCCCGCCTTCGCCGCGCGGGTTCTTCCAGGCGGCCGGGTAGAGCAGCACCGTGATGAGGTCGTCGTAGACGTCGAGGGAGAGGTTTCGGGCCAGGCGCGCCGCCGAGCCCGCGACCACCACCTTCATCTCGTCGGTCACCTCCAGGCCGCCGGCCCCTTCGAAGTGTTTCTCGAAGAAGAAGACCCGCAGCTGGGTGTGAAAGCGCTCACGCTCGGCCGGGTCGAGGTGCGCGGCGAAGGGGAAGTGCCGGCTGATCAACGGCGCCAGGGCCCGGGGCAGCGCGCGCCGCGCGAGCCACCGCCTCCGCACGCGGCGAACGAGGCCGAACACGTCAGCGCAGCGACAACATCGAGCTGGCGGTGTCGATGAACTGCTCGAAGCCCGCGCCCATCACCGGCACGTCGAGGTACTCGGTGACGAAGCGGCGGTCCTTCTGCTCGTAGTCGGGGCACACGAAGGGGTGCTCGTGCACGCCGAGCGACAGCTCCTCGACGCGCACGCCGGTGTCGCGGTGCTTGCCGCGCAGGGTGTTGAACACCGCCCCGGTGGGCACCACGTCGTCGTGGGTGTTGCTGATCGCCAGCAGCCGGGGGGCGATCTGCCGGAGCCGTGACTCGAGGCGTTCCCGTTCCTTCTCTTCGCCGAACATCGCGCGGAACCAGCGACCCTCGTCGTGCTCCAGCAGCCAGTGCGCCAGCCGCGCGTTCGCCATGCGCGGGGTGAAGCGCACGTACATCTTGAGCAGCTCGACCTCGCAGGCGAGATCCATGATCAGCCGCGTCGAGAGGTGCGTGCTGCGCAGCGACGCGCCCGACTCGAAGAGCACACAGCGGCTGGCCTCGAAGAGCCCCGCCTCGTCGCCGAGCATCAACCCCAGCGCGAGGTAGCCGCCGGCGGAGTAGCCGAGGAAGTCGATCTGCGCCTCGCGGTCGACGTAGGGGTGCTGGCCTTCACGAATGCTCCGCACGAGGTCGACCACGTCGCCGTAGCTCTGCAGGCCGCCCCAGAAGAAGCGCTCCGGCCGCTCGTGGAGCCGCTCGCTGAGCACGCAGTTGTAGGGGTGCACGTTCTCGTTGCCGACGACCTGGCGGCGGTGCTGGAGGTGCGCCTCGAGGGTGCGTCCCCACGAGGGGTGCACGCGGTTGGTGTGGAACGAGAGCGGGAAGAGCGCCACCGCGGCGCCGGTGCTGCGCCACAGCTGGTAGGCCCACGGCACATACTTCGAGTAGCTCCGCTCGTTGAGGCCGTGGAGCAGCACGATGAGGTGCTTGTTCTTCACCTTCGGGTCCGTGGTGTGGGCGCGGAGGAACGGGTAGCGGAACTCGAGGTTCTCGTGGACCTCGCAGTCGGCGGTGCCGTCCTGGGTCGGCTCACCGGGGAACTCGAGGCCGTGCTCCGGGCAGTGGTAGGCGCCGTGCCCGAGCAGGTGCCGCGCCTGGTTGGAGCGGAAGGCGAGGCTGAACACGTCAGCCCCCTCTTCGGAGAACGCCAGCGGCACCGCGTCGTCCCACGCTTCGGTGCGGCGAATGGACTGGGCGATCTTCTGGTAGCTCGGGTGAACCAGCGTCATTTCCTGCTCCTCACGGCGGGGGACGTGCTTGGTTACCGGCCGGTAACCTACCGACGGGTAATAACGGGAAACGCCATGAAGCGAAAGCCACGACTCACCGCCGCCGATCGCCGGGCCCAACTGATGAAGGTGGGCCGCGAGGTGTTCGCCGCGCACGGCTACGAGTACGCGCTCATCGAAGACATCGCGCAGCGCGCCGGCGTCTCGAAGCCCATCGTGTACGAGCACTTCGGCGCCAAGGAAGGGCTCTACGCGGCCATCGTCGACCGCGAGATGGACGACCTGGTAGCGCGGGTGTCGGAGTCGATCTCCCACGGCACGCCGCGGGACCGCTTCGAGGGCGCCGTCTTCGCCTTCATGACGTACACCCGGGAACAACCGGCGGGCTTCGCGGTGCTGGCGCGCGACTCACCGACGTCGGTGGCGCGCCGAGGGCTGACGCGGGTCATCGACGATCTCGCCCTGCGGGTCAGCGACCTCTTCCGCCACGAGTTCGAGCGCGCTGGCTACGACCCGGTCATCTCGCCCATCTACGCGCACGCGCTGGTGGGCATGGTGACGCAGGTCGGGCAGTGGTGGGCCACCGAGGGCCGCCGCGTGCCGGTGGAGTACGTCGTGCAGCACGTCTCGGCGCTGGGGTGGATGGGGCTGCGGCACCTGCCAAACATCCGGCCGGCGAAGGCGAAGTCGAAGTCGAAGCGGTGATCAGGCCGCGCGCTGCGAGCCCACTGCGCCGGCGAGCCACTCGACGAAGAAGCGACGGCTGACCAGCTCGAGGCTGAGGGTGGCCCTTCGAATCGCGTCCTCCGCGAGGCGCGCGTGCAGCGACCGCTTCTCCTGGTGGAGTTGCTGCGCGATCTCCCCGCCCCCATCACACGCCGCCGCGAGCGCGTGGGCCCAGGCGCGGAAGGCGATGGCCTCGTCATCGGAGGCGTCCCAGTGGCGGAAGATGGTCAACAGTTCCTGCTCGACGGCCGCTTCAGAGAGGGAAGTGAGTTGCATGCCTGCGCTCGATTGCAACCTCGGGGCCCAGCCCCAAGCGCCCGGAAACCCACGACACCCACCCCGTCGCACATGACTGGGAAGACGGGTCGCTGCACACCTGTGCGAGGGAATGCGCAGGCTGTCCTGGCGCTGCCAACGGAGGGACACTGGTCAGCAACAGGTGGGCGGGCCGTCTCCGGGGGCATGATGTCCAACCTCGTGGTGCTCGATGGGCTTGAGGGTGAAGGCGGCGGCCAGGTGCTGCGGTCGGCGCTCACGCTGAGCCTGATCACCGGCAAGGCCTTCCGCCTCGAGAACGTGCGCGGTCGACGCAAGCCGCCGGGCCTCAAGGCGCAACACCTCACCTGCGTCACCGGCGCCGCGGCCGTCTGTTCGGCGCGGGTCGAAGGGGCCCACCTCGGCAGCACCACGGTCGAGTTCCACCCAGGTGAGGTCTCTCCCGATCCCCAGACCTTCGACGTCGGCACCGCGGGCTCGACTTCACTGTTGTTGCAGTGCCTCTTCTTCCCGCTGGCCCTGGCCGGCGGGGCGCACCTCACGCTGCGCGGCGGCACCCACGTCACCTTCAGCCCGTCGTTCGACTACGTGGCGCGGGTGTGGCTGCCGCTGGTTCGCCGCTACGGCTTCGACGCGACGCTGCACCTCGACGCGGCCGGCTTCTTTCCGCAAGGAGGCGGCTCGATTCGCGCGGAGATCCAGCCCCTGCAGGCCCTCGATGATGACGACCTCGACTTCGCCGCGGTGGACCGCCTCACCCGGGTGGAGGTGCTCTCGACGGTGGGCGGGCTCGCGGTGGAGATCGCGCGGCGTCAGAACGACGCGGCCGCTGAGCGCCTGGGCCGGGAGCGGCTGCGGGTGGAGACCGAGGTCGTCGCGCCGAAGGTGAAGCACTCGAAGGGCTCGGCCACGCTGGTATGGGCGACGCTGGAGAGCGGGCTGGTCGCCGGTGAGAGCTGGCTGGGAGATCGCGGCGTGCGCGCGGAAGACGTGGGCCGCACGGCCGCCGAACACTTCCTCGAGTTCCTCGGGTCGGGCGCGAGCTTCGACGTGCACCTCGGCGACCAGGTGCTGCTGCCGGCGGCGCTGGCCGCGGCGGGCTACCTCGGCCCGGTGCGGGCGACGACCTTCAGGGCGGCGGCGGTGACCGAGCACCTCACGACGCACGTGCAGGTGCTCCAGCGTTTCCTCGACCTCGAGGTCACCGTGACGGACCGCGAGGTGAGGGTCGGTCCGGCAGACTGACGCGGGGTCAGGCCCAGCGCGCGCACGAGACGTGGGCCAGGCGCGTCTCGTCGACCGTCAGGAGCGAGGCGCCGACCGCCAGCGCATGCGCGGCGATCAATCGATTTCCGTACGTACGTCTCAGGCCACCTCGCCCGACTCAGGACAGCGAGCGCTTGCTCATGATGAAGCGCACGAGGCCCATCGCCCGCGCAGCCGACGCCGCGTCGCGGATCTCGATCTTGATGCCATAGCCCTCAGGCGAAGCCGCGTCGGGCACCTCGGCGAGGGCGGCCGCGGCGGGATCCGTCTTGAGCTCCTGTCGTTCCTTCTCGCGGATGGCCATCGCCACCAGGAACCACCCGTCGGCCACGGTGAGCTCGAGCAGGGTCTTGTCGTCGGCGTGGACCTTCAGCTTCCAGCCGTACTTCTTGCCGTAGTGCCGCCAGTCGAGCTCGCAGGACGCGGTGGTGAGCGTGCGCAGCGCCTCGAAGAGCCCCCAGGTCTGGCCCAGGGCGGTTCGCAGCCGCGCGTCGGTGGGTTCATCGGCTTTCTCGATCAGGACGTTGACGCTCATGTGGGGCGCTGGTTCGCACAGCCGCACCCGGGGGTCTACTGGCACTGGAGGAAGGGGGGCGGTCCGTGACAGGAGGGTCCGCGCCATGACGCCTCCCTTCACGCCCGACGAGGTGCGCCGCTACAGCCGCCACCTCATCCTCCCGGAGTTCGGCGCACGCGGTCAGAAGAAGCTCCGGGCGGCGAAGGTGCTGGTGGTGGGCGCGGGCGGCCTCGGGTCACCAGCGGCGATGTACCTGGCGGCGGCGGGCGTGGGCACGCTGGGGCTCGTCGACTTCGACGTGGTGGACGTCAGCAACCTCCAGCGGCAGGTGCTCCATGGCACCCCCGACGTGGGCCGGCTCAAGGTCGACTCCGCGAAGGAACGGCTCGGCGCGCTCAACCCCAGCGTCACCGTGCGCACCCACCCCGAGCGGCTCACCGCGGCCAACGCGCTGGCGCTCTTCGCCGACTACGACGTGGTGCTCGACGGCACCGACACCTTCGCCACGCGCTACCTGATCAACGACGCGTGCGTGCTCACCGGGAAGCTCAACGTCTCGGCGAGCGTGTTCCGCTTCGAGGGGCAGGTCTCGGTCTTCGGCGCGAAGGGCGGGCCCTGCTACCGCTGCCTGTACCCGGAGCCGCCGCCCCCGGGTCTGGTGCCCTCGTGCGGAGAGGGGGGCGTGCTCGGGGTGGTGCCCGGGGTCGTCGGCACGCTGCAGGCCACCGAGGCGATCAAGGTGATCACCGGCATCGGCGCGCCGTTGATCGGCCGGTTGCTCGCCTTCGACGCGCTGGAGATGCGGTTCCAGCAGTTCAAGATCAAGCGCAAGGCCGACTGCCCGGTGTGCGGCGACGCGCCGAGCCTCACCGTGTTGCTCGACTACGACGCGTTCTGTGGCGTGACGCTGCCCGACGTGCCGGAGGTGACGCCCGCGTGGCTGCGCGAGCGGCTCGGACAGGTGGTGCTGCTCGACGTGCGCGAACCTGGCGAGCGGGAGATCGACGATCTCCCGGGCTCGCGCTCGATTCCCCTGGGAGAACTCGACGCGCGCTTCGGCGAGCTGCCGACGGACGCGGACGTGGTGGTGTTCTGCCGGGTCGGGGAACGCAGCGCGAGAGCGGTAGCGCTGCTGCGCAAGGTGGGCTTCACGCGCGCGGTCAACCTGGCCGGTGGACTCACGCGGTGGAGCGACGAGGAAGACTGATCAGCCCGCGAACGGAGGCGGCGCGCTGCTCGACGGGGCCAGGGCCACCGGCAGCCGGCTGATCGCCAGCGACCCCATCGCGATGGCGAGGGCCGGCCAGGCGAGGATCCCCAGGCAGGGGCCGACGCCCGCGCCGAGCAGTGAGAGCACCGCTTCGATCACCGGCCGCAAGGTGAGCGCGGCGAGCCCCACCCGGAACGTCTCGGGTCCGGTGAGGCCTCGGTTCTTCCAGACGCCGGCGAGCACCACGCCGGCGAACAGCGCGTAGAGGAGCGAGGTCAGCACGCTGCCGCCTTCGACCAGCGCCAGCAGCGCCGTCATGGCGAGCACCAACCGGCCGGTCCACTGGTGGGCGAACGCGAGGAGGCTGGCGGAGTCGATGCGCAGCTTCTGGATGCCGGTGACGTCGCGGATCATCGACAGCTTCGTCTCTCGACGGGCGCCGTTGGTGGTGTCGAAGATCGTCTTTGCGCGCACGAGTATGTACCGGCCCGACAGCTCGTTCTCGGAGATCGTCTCTTCCGGGTCGACGATGAAGGCGCTGCCGTCTTCTTCGACGCGAATGATCCGCGGCCCCTCGAGGTGCACCTCGCCGTTCTCGAAGACGAGGGGGTCGAACCGCGCGTCGTAGCTCGCGCCGACCTTCTTGAACTCCGAGACGAAGCCGACCCCCCGGTAGAGGCCCAGCGAGAGGCCCAGCAGCAGGCTCAGGGTGACCAGCGGCCAGGCGGTCGCGCCCACCGGCCAGCGCCGCGCCTCGGCCATCAGGCGTACGTCGAAGGGCAGCACGAAGACGCGTTTCCAGAACGGAGGCATGCCGTAATTTACCGGGGCCGGCCCACGAAGTCCCTCGAAGTCCCTTCGCCTTGAACCTGGGTTGTCGGACCCGCCGAGTAGACAGGGCGTGGCGGAGCGAATGGTCGCTTCGCTACACTCCCGGAGAGAGGTCGCGATGGAATCGAAGAGCACGCTGGAAACCAAGGTCGAGGGCATCGAGGTCAAGGTCTCGAAGCTGGAGATCGACGTCGCGGTGTTGAAGGACGACGTCGCGGTGTTGAAGAAGGACATGGTCGAGGTGAAGGTGGCCGTTCACCGCCTCGAGAACGATGTGTCCGAGCTCCGTGAAGACGTCACCGACCTCCGTGAAGCCGTCGGCACCCTCAACGACAAGGTCGATGGCCTCGGTGACGTGCTCGAAGACATCCAGCTCAATCAACGCACCTTCACCGCCGCGATGATGGAAGCCGTCACCCAGCTCAACCTCGGCCGGAGCTACGAGAAACGCCTCACCCGGCTGGAGAACAAGGTCTTCGGTCCCGAGGACGACCGGTAGCGAGTCACTCACGGGCACCGCCATCGCACGGCGCGCGCTATAGGGACCCTGCGCCCGCGTCCGGCGCGAGGGGGCCTGATGCGACTGATCATCACCGGAGTACTGCTGCTGGCCATCGTCGGCCTCGCGCAGGGCAGTGAGCAGGCCAGCGCGGTCTACGAGCTCGGCAAGCAGCGCTATGACGCGAAGGACTACGCGGGTGCGCTCGAGAAGTTCGACGCGGCCGTGGCCCTCGAGCCGGGCAAGGCGCGCTGGCACTACAACCGGGGTCTCGCGCTCAAGAAGCTGCACCGCGACGGTCAGGCGCGCGCCGCGTTCGTCGAGTCGCGGCGCCTCGAGCCCGACTACAAGCGCAAGGAGATCGACGAGAAGCTGGGCGAGCTCCAACCCGAGTCGCGTCCCGGACCCGGTCCCACGGCGCCCCCTGTCGAGGACGACGTCGGCGCGGAGGCCTGGCTCATCTGCGCAGTCCCGCTGGCGTTCCTCGGGTTCATCGGGTTCGTGGTGTGGCGCTTCCTCCGGTCTCGCCGGCAGGGACCGCAGCCGACGCTGCCGCCACCGGTAGCGGTCGACCCCGCGGCCTTCGCGCCCGCCCGGGCGCAGCTCGCCGCCCTCGGTTCGTTGCTCGCCCGACTCGAGCACGCCATGAGTCTCGGGGAAGACACCGAGGCACGTGTGCAGCTCGACCGCGCCTCCGCGTATTTCCAGCAGGCCCGGCGGAACCTCGGGCGGGGACAGGGGGTGCCCGCGGAACTCTCGGCAGCATTGCAACGGGGTCAAGCTGCCGCGCGGCTGGCGGAGGCGAGGTTGCGGGCGTTGCACGGCGCAGCCTTCGACGTCGCGCAGGGCCCGCGGGCCGGCTGCTTCTTCTGTGCGCGCCCCCTGCCGACCTCCGAGGCAGGCCACGCGCTCTCGCTCAAGCTGGGTGGGCAGCAGCAGTCCATCGTCGCTTGCGCCGCGTGCGCCCGCCGCGCCGGGCCGCATGAAGCGCCACCCGTGACGCTGATCAACGGTGCGCACTGGGCGCGCGCGGGCGTCGACCCCTACGCCTTCTTCTACGAGGGTGCCGCGCCCTTCACCGAGGCGCCGCTCTCGTCGGTCGCGCGGGCCGAGACCGACCTCTCGCACGTCGCTTCGCTTGCGGGGGCCGTCGCGCTGGGAGCAGTGGCGGGCGCCGTGGCCGCACAGGTGCTCGACGTGGACGCGTTGTGGGAATCAGACGCGGCGTCGCTGGCGTCGGCCGCCTCGGCCCGCTCGGCGTCACAGCGGAAGTCCGACCGCGACTGGAAGGACCACTCGTAATGCGCGTCGTCTTCTACGCGGTGAACGGGTTGGGCCTGGGGCACGTGACGCGATTGCTCTCCATCGCGCGGGCGCTACGCCGGCTCTCGCCCGACGTCGAGGTGCTCTTCCTCACCTCGTCCGAGGCCGATGGCGTCATCTTCCGCGAGGGCTTCGCCGCGGTGAAGTTGCCGTCGAAGACGGTGCGCGAGGAAGTGGGGCTCGAGCGCCGCCGCTACCTCAAGCTGGTGCAGACGGTGACGTGGAACACGCTGTCGGCCTTCGAGCCCGACGTGCTGGTGGTAGACACGTACCCCACCGGCAGCTTCGAGGAGCTCATCCCCGTGCTGCGGTGGAAGCAGAAGAACGTCTTCGTCTTCCGTGAGCAACGCGAGGCCGCCGCCCAGGCGCCGCTGCTGCAGGCGACCCTGCCGCTCTACGACGCCGTCATCGTGCCGCACACCGACGCCCGCGCGGTGGGCCCGGTGCCCGAGCCGCACAAGCTGCGCGCGGTCGGGCCGATTCTGATTCGCGAGCGGGCCGAGCTGCCCACGCGCGACGAGGCGCGGCGCCGCCTGGGGCTCGGGCCCGACGAGCGCGTGGTCTACGCGTCGTTCGGCGGCGGCGGAGATCCCGAAGGCGCAACGGCCCTCGCGTTGACCGCCGAGGTGGTGCAGTCGCTCGGCGGGCTGCGCCTGGTGGTGGGGAGCGGCCCACTCCAGCGCAAGGGCCCGCCGGTGGTCCCCGGCGCGATGGTGGTCTCGGGCATCTACCCGGCGCTCGATCTCCTCCCGGCCTTCGACGTGGCCGTGACCGCGGCGGGGTACAACGCGGTGCACGAGCTGTGCTTCGCCGGCGTGCCCGCGGTGCTGGTGCCCTTCGAGCGCGTGCTGGATGACCAGGAGCAACGCGCACGCATGGTGGACGGGGCTGGCGCAGGGCGGGCGGTGCCGGTGTTGACCCGCGAGGCGCTGACGGCTGCGCTGCGCGAGCTGCTCGAGCCGGCGACGCGCAAGGCGATGGCGAAGGCGGCGAGCGCGTTGGTGCCGAAGAACGGCGCCGAGGCGGCGGCGCGGGTGCTGCTCGAGGTGACGCGGTGACGCCCGCCATCGAGCACGCCAACAACGGCCGCGGGGCGAACGCGGCGCGAGCTGATCCGCTGAGGCCCCGGCCCGACGCCGCTCGGCGCGCCGCGTTCCGCGCGGCGACGGCCGGGAGAACCGCCCCGCCCCTGGTGCTCCGATGA
>JBBRUE010000048.1:0-15328 GCA_038248085.1 Myxococcales bacterium
AGAAGCGGGCCGCCCGACGGCGACCTGCAGGGCTGCGAACTCAGGGCCCGAGGTGTCCTTTGGCGAGGACAGTGGAGCGGCGCCTCGGTGTCGCAGCGCTGATCAGCCATCATGCCGCGCGAAGCGGGGCCAGCGACTCCCGCAGCGCGCCCTGGGCGGCGTAGAGGCGCGCGTAGGCGGTCTGGGCCGGCACGCGCTGCTGCATCGCGACGACGTTCATCGGCTGGTCGTCGAGCACGAAGCCCTTCACCACCTCGCGCTGCGCGGGCTTGAGCTGCGCCACCGCGCGACGCACCGCCGCCGACACCTGCTTGCGCTCGAGGCGCTCGTGGGCGCAGTCCTCGGTCCCGTGCTCGGGCACCGCGTCGACCAGCACCTCGCACCGCGCACGCGCCGAGCGACGGAGGTCCGAGGCCAGGTTGCGCGCGATGCCCAGCAGCCAGGTCGAGATGCTCGAGTTGCCGGCGAAGGTCGGCAGCCGGTGCATGGCGACGATGAAGACCTCGGCGCAGACGTCGTCGGCTTCGGCCTCGGCGACGCCCCAGCGGATGAGGCTCGCGCGCACCGCGCGGTGGTGCATCGCGAAGAGCTGGCCGAGGTCCCAGCGGGTCGTGGCGTCGAAGCGGAGCGGAGCGTTCATGCCCCGGTGACGTGCCCTCCCGGAATCGGTTGCACAGTTCGTCGCGCGGGCGTCACCGACTCCAGAAAGAATACTGAAATCAATGACTTGGCGTGACGAAATGATCCCCGAAAGACCTCAGCGCTCGCTGGTCGCCGGGGCGGTGGCGGTCGCGCCGCGGCGAGCCTGCTGCTGGGCCTTGATGAAGTTGGGCACGGCGATCGCCGCGATGACGCCGAGGTATACGACCATCAGCAAGGCCATGCTCGAGGTGCCGCCCGCGCTGAACCCGAGCACCGGCACCAGCGGCCAGGCGAGGGGATGCCGGGAGGCGGGCCGCGTGGTGCCGGGGTGGGCGACCTCGTGAAGCGCCTGCACGCGCTTGCAGAGGAACGGGTGGCTGGCGACGAGCTCGTACACCGACATCCAGAAGCCGCCGGCCTCGTGGGCCTGCTCGATGAACGCGCCGAGGTCGACCTGGCCTGCCTGCTTCCCCCCCGCGGCCAACACCGCGAGTCCGCGCATCGAGGCTTCGACGTCACCGCCGACGGCTTCCATGCCGCAGCGATCGGCCGTGTATTCCCGCGCGCGGCTGTAGGCGGCGCCCAGCCAGGGAATCATCATGAACGGCGCGAGGAACGCGTTCCACGCGAGGTGCCCCGCGGCCACGTGCCCGAGCTCGTGCCCGATGACGAAGTCGAGCTGCCGCGGGTCTTCGCAGCCGTCCACCAGCGACGAGTAGAGGATGACGAATTTCCGCGAGAAGAGCTTGGTGGCGAAGGCGTTGAGCACGCCCCCGGACTGCATCACGTAGAACTCAGGCAGCTCGCCCAGGCCCAGGCGGAGCGCGGCGGCCTTGCAGCGCTCGTACAGCGCCGGCATCTGTTTTTCCGAGAGGCGCACCGCGTTGCCGCGCACGCTCGCCAGGAAGACCGCGTGGGCGATCATCACGCCCGCGAGGATCAGCACGCCATAGAGCGCACCGACGATCGAGATCAGCAGCGCCAACCAACTCAGGCTCGAGACGATGACGCCGACGATGAAGAGGGGCTGCTCTTTGGGTGAACGGAGACGGGGATCGAAGGTCATGCCCCTGAGTGGGGGCACGGTGTTGCCGTTTTGAAGCCCGAGCCACGTACAGTGCACCGATGGGGTCGATGACGGTGGCAGTGGCGGTGTGGTGTCTGGCCGCAGTTCCGACGGTCGAAGTGACGGCACCTGAAGTGAAGCCCGCGCAAGGGTCGGTCGTGGGGCCGTGGGCCTTCGTCGACCTGCACGCGGGCGCCAGCGCTCCCACCTCGCCGCCCTTCAGGGCCGGGGGCCCGGCGCTCGGAGCAGAGCTGTCCCTCGTCGGTGGGTTCGGCGCGTTCCTCGGCCCGGTGCGGTTGAGCCCGACGGCGAGCTTCAGCCTCGGGTTGGACTCCGGGGCTTCGGTGCAGTGGTCGACCCTCGACCTCGCCCTCGCGGCGCCGGACCTGCTGAATGATCAGCGCTTCACGGGCCTGCGCCTGACGCCCGTGCTGGGCCTGGCGGTGCCCACGTCACCCGCGGCGTTCCTCGGGCGAGCCCCGCTGACGACGGTCTCGCTCGGGGCGCAGCTCGAGCGCCGCTTCGGGAGGGTCGAGCTCGCCTGGCGCATCACCGGTGGCCGCTTCATCGCCCTCGACTGTCCGAGCACCCAGGCCGCGACGTGTGAGGCGCCTCCGACGTGGCTGCTCGACCAGCGGCTCCTGGTCGAGGCGTGGGTGCTCCCGACGTTGTCGTTCGCCGCTGGTGTCTCGTTGACGACGACCTGGCTCGCGCCGTTTCCGACCCCATTTCCCGAGTGCACCAACGGGGGCTGCTCGCCGACCAGCTCACCCATGCAAGACGTGGTGAAGGCTCAGCTTCAGGCCTCGTGGGCCTTCCATCCGCGGGTGGGGCTCACGGCGTCTTTCGGGGCGAGCCGCTCCGAGTGGAACATCCCGGGGCTCGTCGCCATCGCGTACTTCCCGCCGCAGATCTTCCTCGAGGGTGGGCTGGCGGTCTGGTTTCGCACCGACGCGGTGCTCGCGCGGAACTGGCTCGAGCGCTGAAGTCGTCAGCGCGTGGGGAGCGCGAGGGTGGGGGCGCTGAACGGCAGCTCCTGGCCCTGGGGCGGCGTGGTGATCATCGGCGCCTGCACCATTTCGATCGTGTGCTGCACCACGACGCCGAACTGGCCGGCCCCGGCGGTGACCGTCGAGCCCTGCACCACCAGCCCGCTCGCGCCCTCGTCGACCAGCACCTGGCTGCGCGCGTTGCCGCTCAAGGTGACGGTGTCGACCTGCACGTCGCCGCTGTTCCCGAAGAGCCCGATGCCGTCGCCGACCGAGATGACCATGCCCGCGCCGGTGCTCGCCTGGCCCAGCACCGTGTCGGCCACCCGACCGCCCTGCACGCGGAGCCCGCGCGAGCCCTTCGCGCCGACGCCGACCAGCTTGTTCCCCTCGACGAGACACTCGCTCAACTGCAGCCGCGGCGAGCCCATCGTGCCCAGCAGCCCCTGCGCCCACACCCCGCGGCCGCGGTTGGCGTGCACCGAGACCTGCGCGAGCGAGACGTTGGTGTCGAGGGCGCCGTCGACGAGCACGCCGAGCTCCTCGTTGTCTTCCACCAGGGTGCCGGTCATCACCAGCTCCGCGCCGTGGCTGGCGACCACGCCGTAGCCCGAGGCGAGCGCGCCGCTCTGGCTGCCGGTGACCTGCCCGTCGAACACGTTGACCCGCGCGCCATGCACCAGCAGGCCGACCGCGTTGTTCACCAGCTGGACGCCGTGCAGGCCCGCGGGGTCTCCGGTGCGGCAGTCCTCTTCGCACCAGAAGACGATGCCCGGGCCGAGGGCCGACTCGACGCGCACGTCGAACAGTTGCGTGCGGAGGCCCGCCGAGATGCCGACGCCGGGCGCCGAGGTGACGTGGAGGCCGGTGAGGGTGGCGCCCGCGCCCAGCGAGATCACCGGCTGCGAAGCGGAGTCACCGGCGAACTCGACCTTCGTTCCGACCTCCGCGGCGAGGATGACCCCGGGCGGCACGGTGAAGGAACCGGTGTACTTCGCCGGCGCCGCCACCACGCAGGTGCCGCGATCCGCGCGGGACAACGCGTCGATGACGCTCGCCGACGTGGGCCCGGCGTTCACCAGCTTGGCGCAGGTGGTGGCCGTCGGGAGGCCGAGGTTGGGGGTGCACGCGGTCAACCAGAGCGTCAGAAGGCTGATCAGCGTGGTTCGCATGCGCGGCCCTTAGCCAAGCGCCGAGTGCACGGCAAGCGCGCGTCCGGCGACCACGCGGTGAGCCGGCCCGCATCGAAGCCGTTAGGGTGACGGCCCATGAACAAGCCGACCCTGACCTACTTCGACATCCCCACCAGCCGCGGCGAGGAATGCCGGCTCGCCCTCTTCATCGCGAACGTGCCCTTCACCGACGAGCGGCTGACCCTCGCGCAGTGGCACTTGCGCAAGTCGTCAGCTCCCTTTGGTGCGCTCCCGGTGTTCACCAGCGAAGGCCACCCGCCGCTCGCGCAGTCGAACGCCATCTTGCGCCTGCTGGGTAGCCAGTACGGGCTGCTCCCGGCCGAGGCGTGGGAGTCGGCGCGCCACGAAGCGGTGATGTGTTCGGTCGAAGAGATGCGGGCCCGCCTCGGCCCCACCGGCCGCATCAAGGACCCGGTCGAGAAGCAGAAAGCGCGCGAGGCCCTGGCCACCGGGTATTTCCCCGAGTGGGGAGCGCAGATCGAAAAGCAGATCACCGGCCCCCTGCTCGGAGGTGCCGCGCTGAGCGTGGCGGATCTCAAGTTGTTCGTCGCGCTCACCCCGCTGCTCGCGGGGAAGATCGATCACGTCGCCGCGGAGACCTTCAAGCCGTTCCCGAAGCTGGTCGCCCTGGTCGACGCGGTGGGGAAGCACCCCCGGGTGGTCGAGTGGTACGCGCGCCCCACGACCACGTGAGAAGGCCCGCCCCGTCGTCTCGCCGACCCCGACGCCCTGCCTGCGCTGAGCACAGGGCCCGCGACGACCTCGACAGCCCTGGGTAGGACGCGAGGTCGAGTCGAGGCGAGCCACGCGCCGGCCGACGAAGTAGGCAGCGGTCGTGCTCACCCGCTCGCTCTACGAACGCGCAGCCTCCCGCGGCGTCACCCTCGAAGAGCTCGCCGAAACGCTCGGCCCGCTCGCGCCCCCGCACTTCGGCCCGCGGGTGAAGCTCGAGCTGACGGTCAACGCCGAGCGCGCGCGCCTCGAGCTCTTCGCGGTCTTCCGGGTGGCCGCCGACGAGCATCTACCGGCCACGCTGGCGATCGACCGCGTCATGGCCCTGCTGACGCCCGAGGTCGAGCTGGGCGACGAGCTCATGTTCCAGCTCTTCGTGTCACCGGAGGACGGCCCCGAGGCCACTGCGCAAGACACGCAATACGACGTGCTCACCGGCCTCTCGAGCGTGTGTTGCGGCTTCTGGTCGGTGCTGCGCGCGGCGTTGACGCCGGTGCTCGACCTCCCGTCGGAGGAAGAAGTGTCGAGGGTCCTGCGCGCGCTGCGGGTCGCCGTCGCCCCGCCCGCCGAGCGCGCCGCCGGCTTCGTGCTGCGACAGGGAATGCGGGGTGAGCTGTTGCTCAAGCAGGCCGTCACCGTCGGGGCAGGGGAGATCGCGCCCGGTCACTTCCGCCGCCGGGACGTGCTCGAGGGCGTGCAGGTCGAGGTCACGCGCCGCGCGGTGCCGGTGGGTGAGTTGATCACCGGGCTCTTCGATACCGACGCGGTCGCCCGGGCGTGCGATGGCACCACGTTCGCCGCACGCCAGCTCGAGGCGATACTCGGCACGCGCGACGTGCACCTCGCGCGACGCACGGCCTTTCGGGTGAACGTCGATCGCCTGCGCGCCGAGCCGAAGCCCGCGGTGCTCGCGAAGTTCGTGGCCGTGGTCGCCTCCGAGCGCGACGCCCGCTTCATTCCCTGAGACGACGCTGGTCTCGTACCCCGACTCTCTTCAGATCGTGAAGTGAGCGGGGTTGGGCGCTGTTTCGGCGCCGGCTCCGATTCTGTGACAATGCATCAGGTCACCAGGCACACATGCGGGACAGAGACGTTTCACATGCCGTCGTCGAGATGCTGGTCGGCGTCGCGGACCAGGCCGGCCTGTCGCTGCCGGGGCTGTGCGTCGGTCTCCCCGTCGACGAACGCGCGCTCCGGCGGCGGCTGGGGGGGCTCGACTGGGACGTGGCGACCAAGCTGATCGACCGCCTCGAGACCGCGACCGGCCCCGAGCGGCTGCGGGAGCTCGCCGCCCGCGTGCCGGACATCTCTCCGTTTGCGCGCGGGCTGCTCGGCCGATTCCTCCGCCCGAGGCTGATGCTCGGCTTCGTCTTCCGCACCGTCGGGCCTTCCATGTTCCCGATGTACCGGGTGCGCTTCACCGACGTGGAGCAGCCCGACGGGTCCTTCGTGGCGCACCTCAGCCTGCACCTCGACGACGGCTTCCGGGACTGCCAGACCCTGTTCGATCTCCATGGGATCTCGACGGCCGCGCTCCCGACGCTCGTCGGACAACCGCCGCTGGCGGTGCGCTCCATCACCACCCGCCGCAGTGGGGATTACTGGTTCACCCTGCCGCGGTAGCACCGCTCAGCGCTTCGCCTGGAACTCCTCGCCCCGGATCATCGCGGTGCGCCGAGCCAACGTACATAGGTGACCAGTCCCTCGATCTGCTCGGGGGTGAGTTCCTTGCCGTAGGCGTCCATCTCTTGCTCGACGCCGTCCTTCGTGGCCTTCACGCCCTCGGCGGTCGCCTTCTTCAGCTCGTCGTTGCCCCGGCTCGTCTGCCAGGCGGCCGCGCTGAGGTCGGACATCTTCATCTTCTTGCCCTTCTCGGTGACCGCCTTGCCGTCGGCGCCGTGGCACGAGCCGCACTTGCTCTTCCACAGCCGCTCGATCTTCTTGTCCGGCGCGGCGATCGCCACGAGCGTGTACTTGGCGGTGCCGGTGGCCGCCGCGGGCGCCGTCGCCACGCCAGCGTCGACCGTCGCCTTCACCCCGGCGTCGACCGTCACCGCCGCCTTCACGCCCGCATCGACGGCAGCGGCCTTCTTCGGGGGCACCTTCTTGACCCCCGCGTCCGGAGCGGCGTGAACCTGAACGGCCAACACCAGGAGCGCGACGAGGGAGAGTCGATTCATGGGCGCGGAAGCTATCAGCGGAACCGGGTGGCGGCTCCACCGCAGCCACGCGACGGGCTTCGATAAGCGCGACGCGCAGCACTCCACGCAGTCCGACGAATCACGTGAGGTCGCGGCGGTAGGGTGCTCGCAGTCGAAAGGAGTCATTCATGGCGACGGAGAGACCCCCGGTCCTCGTAACTGAAGAACTCTGCAAAGGCTGTGGCCGTTGCGTCGAGGCCTGCCCCAAGCATGCGATCACCATCGGCACGGAGATCAACCAGGCGTCAGGGTTGATGCCCGTGCACATCGATGAGGGCATCTGCAACAACTGCGGGCTGTGCATCTCTGCGTGCCCCGAGCCGTACGGGCTGAGCACCGAGCTCTACGAGCTGGAAGATCCGAAGCACCTGTACGGTGAGCGGGAACGCCGGCCGAAGCCGACGACCATTCCCCCGCGGAGGATCGCGTTGGAGAAGGTCGAGCCGCTGGTGCTCAAGGGCAACTACGCCTCGGCGGTCGGGGCGATCCTCGCGGGCTGCCGCCACGTGTTCGGCTACCCCATCACCCCGTCCACCGAGGGCGCGGAGTTGATGGCCAAGCTCCTGCCCAAGCTCGACGGCGTGTTCCTGCAAGCGTGCAGCGAGGTCGCGACCGTCAACCACATGTACGGGTGCGGCGGCGCAGGGCTCCCGACGATGACCTTCACCAGCTCGCCCGGCTTCAGCCTGATGCTGGAAGGCATCAGCTACATGATCGGCGCGCAGTTGCCCGGCGTGTTCGTCAACGTGATGCGGCCCGGCCCCGGCCTCGGGTACATCGGCCCCGAGCAGAGCGACATCAAGCTGATGTGCCGCGGGCTCGGTCACGGGAACACCCACGCGATCGTGCTCGCGCCGACCTCCCCGCAGGAGATGCTCGACCTCACGTTCGAGGCCTTCGCCCTCTCGTTCAAGTACCGCAACCCGGTGATCATCGCGGCCGACGGCTACCTCGGGCAGATCACCGGGCGCGTCACGCTGCCTGATCACATGATCGACCCCGGCCTTCCCGACTGGGCGGTGTGGGGCGACGCGGCCCACCGCGGCAACCTCAACTCGAGCATCTTCCAGGACTGGGTCGAGCTCGAGGCGCACAACGAGCACCTCAGCGCGAAGTACCGCGAGATGCAGAGGACCGAGCAGCGCTCGAAGGGGTACCGGCTCGACGAGGCGCAGACGTTGATCATCGCGTGCAACACCCCGGCGCGCACCGCGAAGGCGGCGGTGGAGCAGCTGCGGCGGGAAGGACGCCCGGTCGGGTTGTTCCAGCCCATCACGCTCTGGCCCTTCCCCATCGATCACCTGCTGCCGCTGCTGAAGACGGCCAAGAAGGTGGTGGTGGTCGAGGCGAGCGACGGGCAGCTGGAAGACGAGATGCGCCTCGCGCTGCACTACGCGGGCGTCTCGGAGCTCGAGATCAAACACCTGCGGCACATGGGCGGCATCTTGCCCAACGATCGCGAGATCTACGAACTGGCGCGCAGCATCACGGAGGTCCGGCAATGAGCGGCACACCGACGAAGACAGGCGCAGCGTTCTTCGAGCACTTCGATCGCCACGCGCACGGCAAGGGCCTCAAGGGCGCCACCACCCACTACTGCCCCGGCTGCGGTCACGGCCTCGCGCAGAAGTACCTCGCGGAGGTGCTGGTGGAGCTGGGGGTGGAAGAGCGGACGGTGATGATTTCCCCGGTCGGCTGCGCGGTGTTCCTCTTCTATTACTTCGACACCGGCAACACCCAGGCGGCCCACGGGCGCGCGCCCGCGGTGGCGCTCGGGCACAAGCTGGCCAACCCGAAGTCGATCGTCATCAGCTACCAGGGCGACGGGGACCTCGCGTCGATCGGCCTCGCGGAGATCATGCACGCCGGGCAGCTCGGCATTCCCATCAGCGTCATCTTCATCAACAACGCGATCTACGGAATGACCGGCGGCCAGATGGCGCCGACCACCCTCATGGGCCAGTGGTCGAGCACCACGCCCGAGGGCCGCAACGTGATGCAGGGCCCGCCGATGCACGTCTCGGAGGTCATCGCGCGGCTCGATGGCGTCAGCTACGTCGAGCGCTGCGCGCTGTTCAGCCAGAAGGAACGCAAGCGCACCAAGACGGCGATCAAGAAGGCCATCCAGATGCAGGTCGAGGGGCGCGGCTTCGGCTTCGTGGAGATCCTCGCGGAGTGCCCGACGCACTGGGGTCTCACCCCGCTGCAGTCCGAGGAGCACGTGCGTGACGTGATGACCAGGGTCTTCCCGCTCGGCGTGGTGAAGGACGAGGTGCGCGAGCCGTGGTTCGACCCGGGTACGCCGACCTTCGACCCCGACAAGGTGTTGTCGGTGCTCGATGCGCAGCGCGAGAAGGTGCAGCGCTTCTGCACGAAGTTCCCCACCCACCTCGACCCGCTCGACGTGTCGGTGAAGCTGGCCGGCTCGGGCGGCGACGGCGCGCAGACCGCGGCGATGCTCGTCACCCGCGCGGCGATCAGCGAGGGCTACGACTCGACGCACATCCCCAGCTATGGCCCGGAGTCGCGCGGCGGCACCTCGTACGCCGACGTGCACATCGCGAAGGACGAGGTGCTCTCACCGGCCGCGCCCAACCCGCACGTGCTGCTCGCCTTCAACGCGCCCAGCCTCGACAAGTTCGCGGCCTCGGTGCGCAAGGGCGGCATCGTCATCTACGACTCGAGCGTCATCGCCAGGCCGCCCACGGTCGCGGAGGGGGTGCAGGTCTACGGCGTGCCCTGCGCGGCCATCGCCCAGAAGCTGGGGAGCGTGGTGGTGAAGAACGTGGTGGCGCTGGGCGCGCTGCAGGAGGCCTCGAAGCTGCTGGAAGAGGCGACGTTCCTCGGCGAGCTCGACCGCAGCCTCAAGCACAAGACGGGGCTCATTCCGGTGAACGAAGAGGCGTTCCGGCAGGGCGTCAAGGCGGTGAAGGAGAAGCTCACCACGCTCGCGTAGCGCGGAGGGGCACCGTCCTCGGCAAGGCGTCGTTTGAGCTCGCATGTCCTGCGACAGAGTCACCGAGTTGGAGGACAACTCGTTTCGGAACATTGCCGGTTACGCGACGGCGAAGACCTTTGGCGTCGAAGGCTGTGGGAGGCGAGCCAGCTACTCGGCGGCGTGTGTGAGCCAACTCGTGTCAAACCCTTCACGCTGAGCGCGGCTTTCTGCTGGGCAGTCGTCGCAGCCAGGGGGACGCGCAGGAGCTCACCGAGCGCCTGAGGGCTCCTCGTTCGGTGCGCTGAGCCGCTCACCGCGCGTCCCCGACCGCTCGCGCGAACGACGCCCCGCCGCGCTCCACGCCCTTCATTCTTCACGGCATGCGAGTTCTCCGTGCGGCGGTGGTCTTTCTCCTCTCGGTGCCGTTGTTCCTCGTGCCGGGCCTCTGGCTGGTGTGCGACCTCTTCGACCCGGCGCTCGGGGGCCCCGGTATTCCCCGCCGCGCGGTGCGGATGCAGGCCGCGCTGACGCCGAAGCTCGAGGCCTGGGCCCGCCAGCGCATCGCGACGAAGGCCGCGAGGAACGCCCCACTGCATGACGTGCCCACCACCGAGTGGCCGATGTTCACCGCGGTGTTCTACCTCCTGGGAACCGAGTCCCTGCAGGCGGCCTGGGAGCGCGGTGCCCTCGACGGCCCGGCCCCGGCGGTCGCTTCACGAGGCGCCATCGACGCCGCGCGAGACCTGCTGCTCGACCCCTCGCACCACACCTGGGTCCGCACCCACTGGGGCGAGGCGTACCTTCACCGCGAGAACGTGTTCTTCCGCGCGCTGATCATCGCGGGGCTCACCAGCCATGAGCAGCTCACCCATGACGGCTCGAACCTCGCGGTGCTGCGAGACCAGGTCGAGACCCTCATCGCCGCGCTCGACGCGTCCGAGCACGGGCTCCTCAACGACTACCCCGACGAGTGCTACCCCATCGACGTCCTCGCCACGCTCGGCTTCCTGCAGAAGGCCGACGGCGTGCTGGGCACCGACCACTCGGCCTTCTTCGCGCGCTCGGCCCGGGCCTTCACGGGCGCCAACGCCGACGCGCTCGGGCTGCCGCGGTTTCGGGTCGCGTTGCCTTCCGCGCAGGAGGTGCAGCCCTCTCGTGGCATCGGCACCTCGTGGAGCCTCGCCTTCGCCCCGGCGCTGTGGCCCGAGCTGAGCCGCGACTGGTACGCGCGCTACGAGAGGTCGTTCTGGCAAGACCGCGGCTGGGCCGCCGGCTTCCGCGAGTACGAGCGCGGCGCGCAAGACGAGTGGACCTTCGAGATCGACGCCGGCCCGGTGCTCGACGGCTTTGGCACCGCGGCGAGCGCGTTCGGCATCGCGGGAGCCCGCCGCAACGGCCGCTTCGACCACGCGTGGGCCCTGAGCACACAAATGGCCGCCGCCGCGTGGACGCTGCCCGGCCAAACGCTCGCGCTTCCCCGCGCCCTGTCTCACGCCACCGACGCGCCCTGGCTGGGCGAGGCCGCGCTGCTGCACTTCCTCACCGTGCAGCCTGCTCCCGGCGTCACCATCGTGCCGTCGAACCACGTGCCTTCGGGGCTCGTGCTCTTCGGGCTGCTGGTCTACGGGGGCGTGCCGCTGCTGGCCCTTCGTGCGCTGGTGCGAGCGGTGCGCGCGCGACGCGGGGCGGGAGGCGCACGGGGCTCCGTCGCCGCGCTCGCAGCGAGGTGAGTTCGCGCTCGAGGCGTCAGGCGTGCGCCGCGCACGGGTGCCGACTACATCGCCCGCATGGTCCTGGCTCTCGTGCTGTCGCTGTCGGTCGCCCAGCCGTTCGATCTCCCCGCCTGGAACGCCGAGCGGCTGCAGACGCAGGGCGTGGGGCTCGGCGTACTCGGCGGCTGGGCGGTGGCCAACCTGGGGGTCGGTGCACTCGGCGCGGCGCTCGCGAAGGATGAACGCACCCGCTGGCTGCACCTGGGAAACCTCCTGTGGAACACGGTCAACCTCGCGCTCTCCGTCATCGGGCTGGCCACGCAATGGAAGAGCGACCCCGCTGGCTTCGACGCGAAGCAATCGCTGCAGGCCTCGAGCTCGTCGTCGGCCATCTTCGCGGTGAATGCGGGGCTCGATGTCGGCTACCTCGCGACGGCGGCGTTTCTGTGGCAGCGGGGCGAGGCGACGCGCGACGAGCGCATGGTGGGTGTCGGCCAGGCGCTGCTGATTCAAGGTGGCTTCCTGCTCGTCTTCGACACGGTGATGGCGCTGCTCCAGGGCGCGCTCACCACCCGGCTCACCAACCAGCTCGACATCACGGTGAAGTAGTCACGCTCCGGACGCATCAACCCCGCAGTACCCGAGCGCCGCGAGCAGCGTGCACACCGCGGCCGCCCTCGACGCGACGCATGCGGTTCTGAGCGGCGCACACGGCCTCACTCAGCGATCGTCGTCGTCCGAGTCGTCGCCCAGCAGCTCGTCCACGGAGAACTCCACCGCGTCGAAGGGCTCGGGCTTGAGGCGCTGGCCCCGGTGGGCGCTCTGCACGAGCGCGTACGCGAGGTCGGTGCGCCGGAAGATCTCCAGGCTGCCTTCGAGGGGGTCGACCAGCCAGTAGTGCGCCACGCCCGCGGCGAAGTACGTCTGGAGCTTCTCGACGCGATCGGTGGTGGCGTTGGAGGGCGAGAGGATCTCGCACACCCAGTCGGGCGCTGTGGTGACGGGCCGGCCGCTGGGCTTGTGCTGGAGCCGCTCGCGCCTGAAGCCACACACGTCGGGACGGAGCACCTCTTTCCCGAAGAGCACGTCGAGCTCGACGAAGAACCACCAGCCTCCCGGCCACCGGCCGCCTGGCTTGCGGTCGAACCTGCCGCCCGCGCGTCGCACGATGCCGCCCTGCGCGCTCGAGTGTTCACCGCTCGGCGCCGCCTTGGGGACCAGGGTCCCGCGGATCAACTCAGCACGCTCGTCAGGGTTCCGCGTCAGGAACTCCTCCGCCGTCATCAGCTGCCGTCCGGACGCGGGACCCATGGACCCAGAGTACCAGTACTTCTCGAGTCACAGCGTTGGCCGGGCGCTCACTGGCAGGTACAGCGCCCCGAGCTGCACCGGCCCAGCTCCTCGATCGACTTGCCGGCCGTACACGCAGGGCACGCCGACTCGACGAACACCCCGGCGTCCGCCGTCGACGACCAGTAGCAACCGACGAGGCGGCCATCGAACGCACACGTGCCGTACGTCTCGGCGATCTTCGGACAGGCGTCGCCGTTCGCCGCGCCCTTCCAGTCGCACTTGCCCTCGGCGCAGCGGGGGCAGGGGTACGCCGCCCACTTCGCGCCCTCGCAGACCAACAGCGTCTTCGCGCCCGCACACTCGACCGCGCTCGGCGTCGAGCAAGCCGCGCCCTCGCTCGAGCCGCAAGCCGTCATCACCGCGCTCACCACTGCCAGCAGTACCATGCGCATGGCCGGGGCCCTACCACGCACCTCACGCGAGGTCCGGGTCCACCCTCAGCACGCCGAGCTTCACCGCCGCGGTCACCAGCTCGGTGCGGTTGTGCACCCCCAGCTTCTGCATCAGGTGCTCGCGGTGGCTCATCGCGGTCTTGACGCTGACCTCGAGCAGGCTGGCGATCTCCTTCGAGCTGCGGCCCTCGGCGATGAGCTTGAACACCTGCTTCTCGCGATCGGTCAGCGCGTCGTAGGTCCGGCCGTGGCCTCCGGGTGCCGCGGCGTCGTCGAACGCGTCGCGCGCCACCTCGGGGTCGAGCACCAGCCCGCCGGCGAACACCGAGCGGATGGCGTCGAGCAGCCCGTTGCCCGCGCTGCGCTTGAGCACGAAGCCCGACACGCCCGCCTTGAGGAAGCGGCGCACGTACTCGCGGTCTTCGTACTGGGTCAGCACCAGCACGCGGGTGCGGGGCGCGCGCTTCTTGATTTCGATCGTCGCCTCGAGCCCTCCCAGGCCTGGCATGGCGATGTCCATCAGCACGACGTCGGGCCCGAGCTGGTCGACCAGCTCCACCGCGACCTGCCCGTCGCCTGCCTCGCCGACGACCTCGATGTCTTCCGACTGGTTCAGCAGCGCCTTCAGCCCGTCGCGGAGGATGCGGTGGTCATCGGCGATCAGCACGCGAATCTTAGGCATCGGGGTGCTCCGGTGGCAGCGGCACTTCGAGCCGCAGGTGGGTGCCCTGGCCGGGGGCCGAGTCGATCGTCAAAGTGCCGCCCAGCACCTCGACGCGTTCTCGCATGCCCATCAACCCCAGGCCGCGCCCGTTCTCGTGGGGATCGGGCACGCTGGCCTGCTCGAAGCCCTGCCCGTCGTCTTCGACGTCGAGCGTGAGCCGCCCGTCGCGCACCTGCAGCTGCAGCAGCACCGTCTCGGCGCCGGAGTGGCGGGCGACGTTGTTGAGCGCCTCCTGCCCCGCGCGGAACACCGCGGTCTCGATCTCCCGCGGGAGGCGGCTGCTCAGCCCGGCGTACTCGCCGCGCACGGAGACGCCCTTCGCGCGGAGCGTGCGGTCGGCGCACCACTCGAGGGCCGACTGCAGGCCCAGGTCGTCCAGCACTGCGGGGCGCAGGTCGAGGATCAACCGGTGCACGTCGCCGATGGCCGTGGCCGCCATCGCGCGCAGGTGCTCGAGGGGGCCGCGCTGGCCCTCGGGGGTCGCGAGCACCGCGGCCTCGAGGCCGATGGCGAGGGAGGCGAGCTGCTGGGACGTCTCGTCGTGGAGCTCCCGTGCCACCCGCTTGCGCTCGTCCTCCTGCGCGGAGATCAGCCGGCGCACCAGCAGGGTTCGCTCGCTCCCGCGGACCGAGAGCGCCTCGTTGAGGCCGCGCAGCTCCCGGGTGCGCTCGGCGACGCGGACCTCGAGGTCGGCGTTGAGCCGCTCGACGCGGGCCTGGCTGTCGCGCACGGCGATCCGCATCGCTTCGAGCGCCTCGCCCAGCGCGCCCACCTCGTCGCCGGGCTGCGCACGGATGGCCGCGCCGAGGTCTCCGCGCGTGATGCGCCGGGCGTCGTCTTCCAGCGCGCGCAGCGGCCGGGTGACGCTCACCGTCGCGCCCCACCCGAACAAGCCGGCGAGGGCAAAGACCGCGAGCGTCGCGAGGGCGACCTCGAGCCCGAGGTGCCGCGAGAAGGCGTTGGCGACCGCGAGCGGCTGCCACGACAGCACCACCCAGTGAGCTGCGCCGACCGGGGCCACGGCCCACGCAGCACCTCGGCCCCCGTCGCAGGCGGCGCACACGCCAGCGCGTGGCGACACGGCCTGCACGAGGGTGCGGACGAAGGCGTCGTCGGCCGGGCCGGGACCCGCGGCGCCACCCGCGAGCCGGCGTCCGGCGAGGTCGCGCAGCTCGAGGCCCGAGCCGGGCCCCTCGAGCAGACGCGAGAGGCGTGGCGAGCCGTCGGCGATGAAGGCGCCCATCACCGCGCGCGGCGCCGCCGGCGCGCCCACCGGCACCAGGGCGAGGACCTCGATGGCCCCCTCCCGCACGGCGGCGGCGGCGAAGCCGGGCCGGCCGAGCCGTCGCGCCTCGGCGACGATGACCTCCCCGTCGACCTCGGCCC
>JBBRUE010000049.1:0-15278 GCA_038248085.1 Myxococcales bacterium
CACCCGCACCCTGCCCGTCGGCGACGTCGCCACGGTGCGGCTCACCTTCTCGCAGGCCGATCTCGTCGCGACCCGCCGCGAAGTGCTCCGCGCGTTCCTCGGCTTCGCGGGGGTCGGGCTGCTGCTGTCGATCGTCCTGGGCTTCCTCGTCAGCCGCCGCATCACCCGCCCCATCGAGGCGCTCACCGACGCGGCCCAGAAGATCGCCGGCGGTACCCCCGGGGTGAAGGTCGACAGCCACGGCGCGTCGGGCGAGCTCGCGGGGCTGATCGCCACCTTCAACGGCATGACCGGCGAGCTGAAGGACGCCACCGACAAGCTGGTCGCCAGCGAGCGCGTCGCCGCCTGGCAGGAGGTCGCCCGGCGCCTGGCCCACGAGATCAAGAATCCGTTGACCCCCATTCGCATGTCGCTCGAGACCCTGCTGGTCGCCAGCCAGCGGGGCCCGCTCGACGATCGCTTCAAGGCCCTCTTCTCCGAGAGCGCCCGCGCAGTGCTCGAGGAGGTCGACCGCCTCAAGCGCATCGTCGACGAGTTCAGCCAGTTCGCGCGGCTCCCGCGCCCGGTGCTCGCGACCCTCGATCTCGCCGACGTCGTGCAGCCGGTGATGGCGCTCTACACCGCCCACGCAGGCATCGGCTTCGAGGTGGCGCTCGAGAAAGGTGGCCTCGTCTCGATCGATCGCGACCAGCTGACCCAGGTGCTGGTGAACCTGGTGAAGAACGCCGAGGAGGCCATGGCGGGCCGCACCGGCGCGATCCACGTCAGGGTCACCGCGGGCGAGCAGGTCACCCTGGAGGTCGAAGACGAGGGGCCGGGCATCCCCCCGGAACTCAAGGCACGCCTCTTCGAGCCCTACGTCACCACCAAGCCCCAGGGCACCGGGTTGGGGTTGGCGATCGCCCTGCGCATCATCCAGGAGCACGGGGGCCGGCTGGAGGTCTCCGACGGGCGGACCGGAGGGGCCCTCTTCCAGGTCTCGCTGCCACGGCTGTCAGTCCGTTAGGCCACTACCGTTCAGTGCGTCCCCTGCCGGAGCACGGCTTCGACCAACGGAGCCAGCACCGCCGCGTGCTCCGGAGACCCCGGGCGCACCGGGATCGGGTCCTGCGGCAGCGCCACGTCTCCGGCGTTGAACAGCGACGAAGGGGCCGTCGTCTCGGGCGTTTGGGTCACGATCGGGGTGACCAGCACCACCGGCGTCGTCGGGGCCGGGGGGACCCCGAGGTCAGACCGCTGCTCGAGGGCCTGGCCGCTGGAGGCCGCCAGCGTCACCCCGTCATACGACTCGTCTGCCCCGACACCGCACCCGGTGGCGAGCCCCATTGCCAGAATAACGACAGCGAACCGCATCATGCGCTTCAACATGTGCAACCCCGATGCCGAACGGAACTCACTCGTCTCCATGGGCGACCTCCTTCAACTCCAGCTCACCGTTGACGATCTGTGACAGACGCGAACGCTTCATCTTGAGGAGCCGGGCGGCTTCGCTGATGTTGCCCTGGGCCTCCTCGAGCGCGCGCCGGATGCACTGCATCTCGACCTCGTGGCGGAGGTCCTTGAGCGAGAGGTCCCGCTTGCGGGCGAGCTCGTAGTAGTCGAGCGGCCCCTCGGGGTTCGCTGCCGCCAGCGCCGTGACGACCGGCGCCGCCAGCCCCGCGACGGGGATCACCGCCGGGGCCACCGGGGCGACCACCGCCGCGCCGGGCTGATCGGTCAACGCCCGGAGCTCACCGACGTGGCTGAAGGCCTCCACGTCGATCTCCGGTCCCTCAGCGAAGATCGAGGCCGAGGCGATGACGTTTTCCAGCTCGCGGATGTTGCCCGGCCAACGGTGCCGCCCGAGCAGCGCCATCGCGTCGGGTGAAAGCCGGCGCACCGGCTCGTTGCGCTCCTTGGCGACCCGCTCGAGGAAGTGCTGGGTCAGGCCCGGCAGGTCTTCGAGGCGCTCGCGCAGCGAGGGCAGCTCCATCATCACGCCCTTGAGCCGGTAGTAAAGGTCGGCGCGGAACCGGCCCTGGGCGATCAACCCCTCGAGGTCGCGGTTGGTCGCGCAGATGATCCGCACGTCGATCTTGATCGTCTTCGAGCCGCCGACGCGCTCGAACTCGCGCTCCTGCAGCACGCGCAGCAGCGCCACCTGGGCCTTGGGGCTGATGTCGCCGATCTCGTCGAGGAAGATGGTGCCGCCGTCGGCCATCTCGAAGCGGCCCTTCCGCTCCTTGATCGCCCCGGTGAAGGCCCCCTTCTCGTGACCGAAGAGCTCCGAGAGGAGCAGCTCCTCGACCATCGCCGCGCAGTTCACCTTCACCAGCGGCATGTGCCGGCGGGGGGACAGGGCGTGCAGCGCGTCGGCCAGCAGCTCCTTGCCGGTGCCGCTCTCGCCACGCACCAGCACCGTGGCGCTGCTGCGGCCGATGGGCTCGAGCTGCCGGGTGATGCGCTGGAGCGCCGCCGAGCGGCCCACCAGCCCGTTGATGCTCTCGATCGCCTGGCGCGGCGCGAGCGACGCCATCGCGCGCGGCAACCGCAGCTCGGGCTCGACCGCGGCCACCACCTCGGCGCGCCGCGGGAGCGAGAGGAACGCCGTGCGGCGCACCGGCGGCACCCGCTGCACGAGCTCGTCGAGCAACCGGCCCGCGCGCCCGAACTCCGCCTGCGCCCCGCTCACGTCGCTGGCGGCCAGGCGCAGCTTGCCCATCAGGAAGTAGGTGCGGATCGGCCCTTCGAGATCCGGCTTGTCGAGCAGCGCCTCGCGCGCCCGCGACACCGCCCGGCCCGCCCCGAGGAGATCGCCCATCGTCAGGCACAGCTCGGTGCGCGTCAGCTCGACCTCGAGCGACGCCGACTGGAGCGAAGCGCTGCCCCGCTCGACCGACTTGCGGCCCAGCTCGAGCTCCGCCTGCGCGCGCTCCCCCGACTGCAGGTGCGCCCGCGCCTTCCACGCCGCGGCCAGCGCCGCCCAGGCGTCGTTGCCCAGGTGCTCGAAGCCCACCCGGGCCGCCTCAAGGTGGCGGCGGGCCGCCGGGGCCTCCCGCTGATCGACGGCCAGCGCGCCGAGGTTCAGCTGCGCCGAGGCCTCGAGGTAGCCATCTCCCAGCCGACGCGCCTGCCGCAGCGCGTGCTCCGAGAGCTCCGCGGCGCGCTCGACGTCACCGAGGAAGTGGTGGAGCCGCGCGAGGTTGCTCGCCGCCATCGCCACTTCCCGCAGGCTGCCGAAGCGCGAGAAGGCCGAGAGCGCGCGGGTGAGGTGACCCAGCGCCAGCTCGAAGTCGCCCGACTCGGCGTACAGCGAGCCCAGGTTCGCCTCGGCATGGGCGTGCAGCGGCCGGCTCTCCCGCGGGGTGCCTTCCCAGCAGGCGATCGCGCGATCCCGATCGCCGCGCTTGTACGCCGCCACGCCCTCGTTGAGGCGGGCCAGGGCGAGCAACCGCGCGTCGCCCAGCTGCTCCGCCCGCACCGCGTTCTCGGCGAAGAGCTTCTGTGCCTCGGCGACCTGGCCGGTCACCAGCAGGGCCTTGCCCATCGACTGCCGCAGGGAGAGCGACGACGCGTCGTCCCCCGCGCCCTGCGCCGCCGCCGCGCGGCCAAGCTCCAGCGCCTCGAGGGGGCGGCCGGTGGTGACGTACAGCTCGGCGAGGCTCGCCTCGGCGCCCGCCGCCGTGGCGGCCTCGGCCCGCGCGACCTGGAGCAGCAGCCGGGTCGAGCGCGCCCGGCCTACTTTGATCAACAGGCGGGCCGCTTCGAGCGCCAACGGGGCGCGCTGGCTGCGGTCGCCGCGACGCGCGGCCTCCAGCAACCGGCGCACGGCCCCGCGGTAGTCGCCCAGCAGCGCGAGCACCCGTCCCCACGCCGCGAGCACGGTCGCCCGCGCCTCCGGAGCGAGGAGCGCCGCCGCGCGCCCGTAGAGGGCCTCGGCGTCTTCGAGCGCCCCGCGTTCCACCAGGGCATCGGCGGCGCGAACGGCGACCGCCGCGCCTTCGATCGGCGCGACGGGGAGCAGGAGCTCCGCGGCCGCCAGCAGCTGCCCGCCCTGCGCCATCACCCGGCCCAGCGCGAGCGTGGTCACCCGGCGCTGCTCGTCGGGCACCAGCGCACCGAAGGCCTGCTTCTCGGTCTCGCGGGCGAAGCGCCACGAGGGGCGGCCCTCGAGCACCTTCACCGTGACCAGCCGCTCGCGCAGCAGGCCATCGAGGGTCTCGGCACAGCGGGGCCCCTCGGCGCCCATCGCCGCGGCGAGCCATTCCACGGGGAGCGGCTCCGGCGCGATGGCCAGCGCTGACAACGTCGCGCGCTGCACCTCGGTGAGGCGCTCGACGCGGCGCACGAAGAAGTCGACGGCGGCGACCGGGCGCTCGAGCAGCTCGCCCAGCGCCTCCGGGTTCCCGCCGGTGGCGTCGAGGAGCTTCTGCACGATGTCCTGCCGCGCGAGGAAGCCGCGGATGCCCTCGAGATCGAGGCCGGCCAGCGAGAGCGTGCGGCCCGAGACGTGCGAGACCACCTCGGCCAGCGGCGCGGGGAGCGCCTCGTCTTCGCGGAAGGTGAGCACGAAGAGCCCGCCCACCTTCGACTCGGGGGTCGAGGCCATCGCCGCGAGGTAGCGGATCAGCTCGAGCGAGGCGCGATCGGCCACGTCGAGGTCCGGCCAGATGACCAGCGGCGCCGAGCGGCCCGCCAGCGAGAAGAGCTCACCGGCGCCGTCGTAGAGCGCGAGGCGGCGATCCTCGGCGGGCAACGACTGGCTCCCGCTGCGCACCGGCTCCACCGCGCGCGCGAGCCGCGCCAGCGACGTCTCCGGCACGCCGGATCGTTTCACCAGCGTCAGCAGCTCGCCGAGCATCGGCGCGAAGACGCCCCAGGTCTGCCGGGCGTCGCGGCCGCTGCCGCCTTCGAAGATCGGCGTCCCCTGGGCGGCGAGCGCCTGGGCGAGCTGGCTGACGAGGTACGACTTGCCGACACCGCGCGGCCCCCGCACGAAGACGAAGCGGGCGGCGCCCGAGGCCTTCGCGTCGTGGTGTTCGCGGAGCAACAGGGCCAGCTCGGCCTCGCGGCCGCTGACTTCAGCGACCGGCGGTCGCAGGTACCTCAAGACGTCTGTGCTCATTCCCGGCTCCTCGCCACAAGCTCGGCACCGGCCGGCTGCAGCATGACAAACGAACCCCGGCCCCACCCCGCCCCGCCCTGACTGGCGCGGTCCGTTGAGCAACCGACATGCCACTCCGACCCACCCAAACGGAGGCTCTAACCGACATCGTTCATTGAGGTTTTGCCAGTCTCACGGGCTGAGAGCGGCAGGTGGCGACAGGGCCGCCTTGAAACGCAAAGGGGATGACCGAAACCAGGTCACCCCGCGCGGGCCCGTCATGGAGGTGCGACAGCTCAGTCCTTGACGGGCGTGGCCTTGAGGGCGGCCTTGCCGTCCTTCACGTACACCTGGAAGCGCACCGTGCGGCACTGGTACTTGGCGACGAGCTGCTCCTTGTTCTTGAGCAGCTTGGCCCTGAACTTCTCGAAGGTCAGGCCATCGGCCGGCTCCCGGCACTTTTCGCGCGTCGACACGAAGTCGCGGAACACGTCCTGGAAGTGGCGGTCTTCTTCGCTCGCATTGCCGGCCGGGGCCAACGACGCGACCTTCGGCATCGCGGCGCCCGCCGACTTCAACGCAGGGCGCTCACCGGTGCTGCCCGAGGCACCGGCCCGGGCGGCCTTGATCAGCTCGGCCGGCACGGCGGCGACGCGGGTGGCGTCGGGGTTGTCTTCGCCCATCGGCGGCTCGGGGTCGTAGCCCTGCTGAGCCGCGGCGAGCGCGAACGGGTCAACGCTCGGGGGCGGCGCCTGCGGAGGCACTCCACCCGGAGGCGGCTTGAAGGCGGGGTACGCCACCGTGCGCTGCCCCTCCTCCTCTTCGTCCATCAGTCCCGCGGGGGGGTGGTAGGCCTGCGCCTCGGAGGTCGCGACCGGGGGCGCCGAGCGGTACGGCGGCGGGGGCGGGGCGGCCTGCGCGAAGGGGTCCGACGTGGGCTCCGGAGAGAACACCGGCACCGAGCCGGTCGACATCTGGGAGGGCGACGAGACGGCGAAGGCCGAAGGCGACGACTGCGGAGGCGCCGCGGGCGGCTGAGAAGCGACGCGCGGGCTGCTCGGCGGGAAGTCGAAGTCGTCGGGGCTCGCTTCCGGCGCGGGAGCGTGCGTCTCGGGTGGCACGAAGGCCGGCTTGAGGCTGGTGTCTTCGCGCTTCGGAGGTACCGGCAGCGGCGGCGGCAGCGACATTGACGCGCCCTCTTCGGCGGCGCCGCCCATGATGAGGGTGAAGACGATGGTGAGGAGCAGCAACCCGACGAGCCCGCCCAGCGCGAACACCTGGTAGCCGGCCAGCGCCTCGAGTGCCGCCCGCGACGAGACCGCCGAGACGACCTCGAAGGACGTACCGCCGATGGCCTGCCGGGCGCCCAGCGCGTGGACCGGGGCATCGACCATCAGCGGGAGCGCGAAGGGCCCGATTTCGCGGACCGGCCCGGTGGCCAGCGGCGTCGTCGCGCCCGCCTTCACCTTCGCCAGGACCTCGTCGACGACGGCCTTGTCGCCGGCCACCAGCACCGGCTTTCCGTCGGCGACCAGCGCGAGACCCTTGAGCCCGAGCGCCTTGACGGCCTGATCGAGCACCTTGACCTCGGGCAGCACCGGGAGCCCGACGATGATCGAGCCCGCCTGGCGCACTTCGTTCTTGTCGCTGACTGCCAGGGGAACCGGGAACAGCAGGTAGCTGACCCCATCGAGGCTGCGCACCGCGCCGGCCGCTCCGGCCTGCACCACGCCCGGGAGATCGAGCCCCTCGGGGGCCGCGCTCGCCGGCTCGCCACTGCCCTTGATCGCCAGGACCCCGAGGTCGTTGGTCACGGCGATGAAGAGCTGTTCCTTGAACTCCGCCGGGACCGCCTCGACTGCGGCGCTGCGCACCGAGGCCAGGCGATCGACGGTCGGCGCCTCCGGCTTGGCGCCCGGCTTGGGGGCCGGGTTCCAGATCGCCGCCCCGGTGGTGGCTACCTTGAGGGCGACCGCCTGGGTGAGCGAACGCTGCGACTCGAGGGCGACCGCCACCGGTCCCGCGGCGCCCGAAACGGCGGCCTGCGCCTGCTCCACCGAGCCCGTGAGGGCCAGCGGCGCGATCATGGTGAGGTGGTAGCCCCAGAGTCCGAGGGCGACGAGGGCGAAGACGAGAAACTTGAGGCGAGCCATCGGCGTTATGGCTTAGCACGCGGATCAAGCCACAGCCTCAATTTCTCGGGTAGGTTCTGCGCATGGCCCCTCGCACTTTCAGCGTCGCGACGTCCGTGCAGGACCCCCTCACCGCCCAGCGCCTCGTGGAGGTGCTGCAGGAGGCGCAGCTCGACGCCTTCAGCCGCGCCGGAGGGGCCGCGTCCTCGGCGGCCTTCGCCAACGCGACGCCCGCCTACTGGGACATCCTGGTGCCCACCGAAGACTACGCGAAGGCCGAGGTCCTGATGCGCGCGGAGCTCGAAGAGATCGAGCGCGACGGGGCCGCCAACGCCCAGGCCGCCGAAGAAGAAGCGCTGTCCGGCGAGAACCCGGTCGGCTGACCCCGGTCGGGCCCGGTCAGGGCGGCAGTTGCGGCTCGTAGAGGGCGAGGCCCTCGATGGTCCATTGCCCGAAGTCGAGGTTGCGCGTGAGGTAGCGCGCCAACGGCTCGTCGACGACCTTCTTGAAGCTCCGCGACGCGTGCCGGAGCATCGGCCCCTTCGCCGTCTGCACCAGCACCCCGACGTGCGAGATCCGCGTCACCAGCCACGCGCGGTCGGCCCGCACCACCACCACCAGCAACCCGGCCGGGGCCTGGCGGAGGAGGCCCGCGGCGACCTCGGCGGGAATGAGGTCGAACTCGAAGGTTCCCTTCGCCTGCTTCGCCACGGGCAGCGCGAGGCCCGCGCCGCTCTTCTCCTTCCAGGTGGCGGCAGTCAGCACCTTCTTGACCTTGCGGGTCTTCACGCCGCCGTACTGCGCGGTGACGTCCTTGAGGTAGCCCCGCCGCACGTTCTCGGGGAGCCACTGCGTCTCCATGACGTGGAGCCGGTTCTCCCAGGTGGGCGGGCCGTCGTAGCGCAGCGCGGTGAGGGCGGGCACGAGGTTCTCTGGCGTGGCCGTGGAGAGCGCGAGCGACTGTTCGATCATCGTCACGCAGTCGACCGCGTCCCAGCGCACGAGGGGGTCGGGGTCGGGGCCAGACCCTTCGCCCAGGGGAGAGGTCACGTAGGTCGTGCCGACGAAGCCCTCGGTGGCGCGGAGCAACCGCTCGCGCAACGTGGGGAGGGCCTGGAGCGCGCTCATCGCGTCGGCCCGCTGCGCGTCACCCATCGAAGACCAGGCCGGGGCGGCGCTCAGCACCAGCAACAGCACACCGGTCACTGCAACCCCGCCTTCTTCAGAACCGCCTGCCGCTGCTCGTCGGTGACGCGCAGCTTCTCGAGCTCGTCTTCGTAGCTGAGCCGTGCTTCGCCCTTCGCCTTCGCGCTCTCGACGATCAGCCACTCGAGGCGGGTGGAGTCACCGCCCTGCACGAGAATGCGGGCGGCGCGGGCCCGCACCTTGTGATCGGCGTCCTGCAGCACGGGCGTGAGGGTCGCACCGGCGACCTTCGCAGTCGCCCCCTCGAAGAGCATCACCGCCTGGAGCCGCTCGTTGCGATCGGCAGAGGCGAGCAGCTTCGCGGCGAACTGGGCGCACTTCGGCGAGCCGAACAGGCACAGCGCCTGCGCAGCGGAGAGCCGGGTCGACTCCGAGTCCTCCTTGAGCATCGCCTCGAAGGCTGGCGCCTGCTTCTTGTCTCCAGCGCGCCCGGCCGCAGTGATCATCGACAGCTTCAAATCGAGGTCGCCTTCTTTCTTCGCCGCCTTGAGCAGCGGCGCGGTTGCCGCGGGCTTCCCGATCTCCCCCAGGGAACGCGCGACCTCCCGGCGGATTCCCAACATCGGGCTCTCGAGCAGGGGAAGCAGGTGCCGGACCGCGTCGTCGCTCTTGATGCGGCCCAGCCCGCGGGCGGAGAGCATCACCTCTCCGGTGTCGTCGCTCGAGAGCATCGAGAGAAAGAGGCGCTCGACCTCGCCGTCACGCACGCCGAGCGCGGCGAGGAACTCCAGGTACTGGGCGCGGGTCTTCCGATCGGCGTTCCGCCGCAGGGCGAAGACGATCTCCCCCGCCGCGTAGCGCTCAGCCCCGAGGTACTGGATGCGGTTGAGCGCGGGGTTGAGGCCCAGGGTCCCGGCGAGGAACTGGTCCATCACCTGCGCGGCCTCCTGGCCGTTCGGCGGCTTGGCGAAGGCGCCGAAGGAGACCGCGAGAAGGAGGACCGTGCACCGGGGCGTCATGGGCACCCGACGCTAGCTGACCGCGTGAGTCGATTCGGAGCCGCGAGAAGGAAGTAGGTCACGAGTTTCGGGTGCCACAGACTCAAGTGGCTGTATCGAAAGGGTTTCAATGGCATTGCACGCGTTACTGTAACGCGTGCCAAAAAGGCAAAGGCCTGTATTGGCACGATGACCCCGGACTACACGAAGAATTCGACGGGTGGTAACGCTCCGCGTTGAACGGCAGATCGTACGTGGCCTCGGCCGCCGGGTCGACGCCTGACGTGCGAGGAACAGCCGCCTTGAGAGCGGTGGCGGCCGGGATACCGCACCTCGCTCGCCCCGGGCAGGCCCCGCGGCACGACACGAGGATGCGCAATTGAGGGAAGCGCCCACCGGCTTCGAAATGCGGACGAGTTTCCATTCATACGCCGTGCTGTGAGTAAAGCTCCCCATTTCATGTATGATTAGCAACCAGCTCGAAATACCGACCGCCCGGGGCCCCCCCTGCCTCGCACGCGGTACTAACATCGGCACCGCGTGCGGCGACTCGGGCTCATCCTCTTCCTCGCCTCGGCCAGCGCGGCGACGGCGCAGACGCGGGCCTCCCGGTGCTGGGCGGCGTGTGACCGCAACGTCACCGATCCCCGGCTGCGCGCCACCGCGTGCGGCGCCTGCCTGACCCGGCCCGATGACGCCGCGGCGTGGCTCGCCCGCGCCCCGACCCCGCTCCCCACGCTGCTGGCCGACCCCGACTGGGAAGTGCGCTGGGCGGGTCTGCGCTCCGAGGCGACGCGCGCGAAGGGGCCCCCGGCCCGGCAGCTTGCCGGGTGGATCGGCGGCGCCACGGGCGAGGAGCTCCTGCGCGCGTGCGTCACCGCGACACACGCCGCGGGCGCCGAGAAGAAGAGCCTGGGCGCCCTGCTCGAGAAGGAAGTCCCCGCCCTCAAGAGCTGCCTCGCGGTGGCGCCGGCGTCGATCGCCGCGCTCTCGACCGAGCTCTACGACGTGCACGCGGGGGTGCGCCGGGAGGCGCTCGTACACCTCGGCCGGGCCTTCGAACGTTCGCCCGCCCGCATCGTGCTCGACGCCGTTCCAGCGCACCCCGCCGCCTTCGACGATCTGGTGCTCGAGACGCTGAAGGACGTGACGCTCGAGGAGAATGCCAACCCCGCCAGCGAGCTGCTCGCCGCGGCGGGCCCCGGCGACGTGGCCACCATGAACCGGCTGCTCGCCGTCTTCAGCGCCCAGCGCGACGCGGCGCGCACGGGCCTCGCGTCGCCCGAGTTGGCGAGGCGAAAGGAGGCGATGTCGCAACTGGCCTCCCTCTCGCCCCTCTCGGAGCCGGAGCTGCTCGACGCGGTGGGCGACGCCGAGCCCGCCCTTCGTCTCGGGGCGGCCCGCGGGCTGGCGCGCGGGGAGCGCAGCTCGATCGCCGCCATGGCCAGGCGGCGCTTCTCGGGTGAACGCCCGGCGACCGCCCCCCAGCTGCTGGCCCTGCTGCGCGTGGTGGGAGACACCCACGAGCCTGACTGTGCGGCCGTCGCGCTCGAGACCTGGCGAGTTCCCGGCCGCGCCCCGGCGCTGCGCGCGCTGGCGTTGCCAGTGGCGGCCTCTTGCCGATGGGAGTCGGCACGGCCCGACGTCGAGGCGGTGCTCACGAGCGGAGCCCCGGGCGATCTCCCGGCCGCGATCGCAGCGCTGGCCTGGGCGCCCGCCTCGGAGCAGCTCTTCGAGCGGCTCACCGCGGCGACGCTGGCGCCGCGACCCGAGGTCCGCGCGGCGGCCTGCGAGAGCATCGCGAGCCGGCGATGGCGCGGGGGGCTGCCCCGCGTCGTGGCCCTCACCGGGGATGCCGACGCGTCGGTCCGCGCGGCGGCGCTTCGGGGGTTGGTGACGCTCGACGCGCCCGGCGCAGAGGCGAGGGTGGGCCAGCTGCTCGAGGCCGACCCGGCGGCCGGGGTGCGGCGCGTGGCCGCCGAGTTGCTGGGGCGGCTGGGTAGCCCCCGCGCCCTGAGTGCGTTGACGCGAGCGGCCAGAAACGACGCCGATACCGACGTGAAACTCGTGGCCGCGCAGTCCTTGCGTAGACTCGGCGCCGGGAGTCTCACGCCATGACCATCAAGCTGGCCGCCGTCATCGAGCCGAACAACGCCCGCTACAAGGCGATCGCCGACGCACTCAAGAAGGCAGGACTCAAGGTGTCGCCCGCCCGCGACGCCGAGCAGCTCGGGCGCGAGCAGCTGGTGGTGCTCGGGGGGTCCCTGAAGAGCCCGACCCGCGTGGCGCGCGCGGTGCGTCGCAAGGCCCCCACCGCCGTGCTCTTCGCCGGCCAGGCCAGTGGCTTCAAGGCGCCGTGGGCCGACGCGGTGCTGCCGCTGCCGGTGTCCCCCAACGATCTGAAGGTCCGACTGGCCGAGCGGGCCCGGGCGACGACGACGCCCGCGGCGCTCGCCCCGCGACCCGGCGAAGGGATCCTCGACCCGATCACGAACTTCTACACGTTCGCCCACTTCAAAGAGGTGCTCTTCGTCGAGGTCAAGCGCGCCCGCCGCTACGGCTTCCCCCTGGCGCTGGCGATCGTCGCCTTCGATCCCATCGAGGGCGGCGTGGACCCCGAGCTGCAGGGCCAGCTGATGAGCGGCCTCTCGTTCTCCATTCGCCGTTCGTTGCGCGACACCGACTACCCGGTACAGCACTCGCCCGATCGGGTGCTGCTCCTCATGCCGCACACCGACCTCGCCGGTTCGTTGATCGTCGCCCGCCGCATCTGCGAGCGCGTGGCGCGGGCCACCCTGCAGGCCGGCGAGCGGGTGGTGCACCCCACCCTCTCGGTCGGGGTCGCCGCCGGAGAGCCGGGCCGCGAGTACGGCTTCTCGGACCTCGTGCGCCAGGCGCAAGACGGGCTCGGCGCGGCGAGGTCGCGCGGCGGCAATCGGGTCGAGTTCGTCACCGGCACCGACGCGCCGATGCCCAGCGCGAGCGCCCCGGAGGTCCCGATGATCCCGCCGGTACTGCCTCCCCGCGCGTGAGAGCGGCAGGCCTGCTGATGCTGCTGGCGGCCTGCGCCGTGGTGCCCCTGCGCCTCGAGGTGAGCCCGGCCTCGCTCGACGCGAGCACCCTCGAGGGCTCGTGGGTGGTGGTGGGCTCGACCTTCCCGATGTGGCGCGAGGGCCCGAAGCGGTCGCCCCAATTTCACTACTCGAACCTCCAGGTACGCGCAGGGCTCACCACGCTGGACGATCGGGTGAGCTACCTCGAAGCCGGGAAGCCCGGCGCGATCGACGGCGTCGACACCCAGTCACGCGAGGTCAGCACCCACTTCACGTGGCGCGGCCGCGGGCTGCTCGCGCTCTTCACCAGCGAATGGGACGTGGTGTTCCTCGACCCCAACGGACGCTTCGCGATCATCACCTTCTCGAAGACCCTCGCTACGCCCGCGGGCCTCGACGTGATCGCGCGCGCGCCGATCTCCGACGAGGGCTGGGCCGAGGCGTTGAAGGTGATCGAGGCGCAGCCGGCCCTGAGGCCCCTCGCCGCCGGGCTCCAGCGGCTCTAGCTACGGGCCGCTGATTTCCAGCGCGTCGACACGGTTCCGGCCGCCCTTCTTCGCGCGGTACAGGTACTTGTCGGCCGCGGAGATGAGCTCTTCGGGCTGCGCGAAGTCGGAATCGAGCACGGTGGCCACGCCGAGGCTGATCGTCACGCGAATGGGGGTGCCGTTGAAGACGAACTCGGCACCGTCGACGGCTCGGCGGCAACGCTCGGCACAGCGGATCGACTTCTCGGACGCCGACTCGCGCAACATGAGCGAGAACTCCTCGCCGCCGTAGCGGGCGAAGAGGTCTTCCTGGCGCACGGTCTCGGCCACCTTCGCAGCGACGCGCTGGAGCACGTAGTCACCGGCCGGGTGGCCGTAGGTGTCGTTGACCTTCTTGAAGTGATCGATGTCGAGCATCACCAGCGACAGCGGCACGCGGTGGCGCAGGCAGTACGCGAACTCCTTGCGGAGCGTGTCGAGGAAGTACTTCTTGTTGAAGATGCGCGTCAGGCCGTCGCGGGTGGCGCTCTCGTAGATCGAGCGCTGGTACTGCTCCTCGAGCTGGTCCTGGATGGAGAACTTCACCACCGTGTTGGCACCGATCTGGATCTTGTCGCCGTCCTGCAGCGTGGCGACGTTGACCTTGATGCCGTTGAGGAAGGTGCCGTTGGTCGAGCCGAGATCGACGAGCTGGAAGAACCCGTTCGGCGCCATGGTGATCTTGCAGTGCTTGCGGCTGATGCCATCGTCCTCGACCTGCAACTGCGTGTCGGGCGCACGGCCCATCACGAACTCGCCCTTGTCGAGCTTCATCATCTTGCCGATGGTCGCAGCGGTCTTCGCGCTGATGATGATCAGGTACGCGTTGTTGACCGCGGCTGCCTCACCGAGCAAGTCGCTGATCTTGTGTACTGCTGTCTTGTCCTCAGCCATCGCTCGCCTGTTGGGGGTCCGCCGCTCAACCGGACGCTAGCACTCAGCTTCTCTCACCTGCCACAGATCGCTCGAGGTACTTGCGCAACGCGTCACCCCGAGAGTGGGCCAGGCCGTGCATCAGTTTCACCACTGCCGCCGACACCGTCATGTCGCCGCCGCTGATGGCGCCCGAGCGCCGGGCCTGCGTGCCCGACTCGTACAACGAGAGATCGACGCTGTTGCGGGGGGCCTGGCTGATCACCAGCACCGGCACGCCCAGCGCGCGAGCCTCTTCGAAGACAGGGGTCAACGAACGGCCGAGCGCCTTCGACGAGGGGAAGTTGCCCGCGCCGTAGGCCTCGAGCACGAGCCCCTTCACGTGAGGAAGGATGGACAGGGGGATCGCCGGGTCGAGGCCGGGGAAGACGCGGAGCAGGAAGACCCGCGGATCCACCCGTTCGGCGAGCTTCAGCCCACCCTTGCGGCGGAGCCCGGGGGTGAACTTCGCGTCGACGCCCAGTACGCCCAGCACCGGGTGGTTGGGGCTGTCGAAGGCGTCGTACTCGGCGATCGAGACCTTGCGCACCCGGTTGCCGCGAAAGAGGTGCGAGTCGAAACAGACGGTCACTTCCTTCGGGCCGTGGATCGCCGAGGTCACCGCGTCGATGAGGTTGAGCCGCGCATCGGAGCGGATCTCGCCCAGCGGCCGCTGCGCCCCGGTGAGCACCACCGGCTTGTCGAGGCCCGGCAGCATGAAGGACAGCGCGCAGGCGGTCTCGGCGAGGGTGTCAGTGCCGTGGGTGATGACCGCCCCGTCGAACTCCGGGAGCCGCGCGGCCAGCCGGGACGCGAGCTGCGACCACAGTTCCGGTTGCATCTCGCAGGAGTCGATGTTGCTGAAGACCTCGAATTCGAGCCGCGCCAGCTTCGTCAGTTCGGGCACGCGCTCCCGAACGGTGCGAAAGAAGGAACCGGGCTTGAGGGCGTTGGGCTTGCGGCCCGACATGCCGAGGGTGCCGCCGGTGTGAATGAGGAGGATGTTTTTCATGTGGCGATGCGAGCGACCGCGTTCCTTTACAAGGCAGCACCCGATGGCTACAAGCAAACGCACCGTGGCGCACCTCCTCGCGAAATCCGTGATGGTGTCGCTGGTGCTCGCCTCCACCGGGGCGCTGGCGCAGACCGACCCTTCCCGCGTGCTGGCCGACGTTCCGGGCTTCGACTTCAGCCGCCTGCCGGCGCCCGCCAAGAGGGAGCTCGCCTCGGTGCTGACCGACGAGTTCGACTACTGCGGCCGCCCGCTGACGCTGCTCGCCTCGCTGAAGAAGGGCGACGCCTGCAAGCACACCCGGCGCCTCGTCGGCTACGGCGCGACGCTCGCGGCCGACGGCGCGGCGGCGACCGAGATCATCGTCGCCCTGAGCAAGTACAACCAGGGCTTCAACAAGAGCCGCGCCGCCTTC
>JBBRUE010000050.1:0-15247 GCA_038248085.1 Myxococcales bacterium
GGGCGGAAGGCTGCTCCTCGGAGGGCCGCGCGCGCGCACCGAGCTGCTCGACGGGCTCACCACCCGCTTGCGCGACGTCGGCTACACGCACCACCAGGAGGCCCGCGTCGTGGCGTGGGAAGGGCGCGACGAGCCCATCGACCTGCACGTGCTCAGGCGGCCAACGTGAGGTGTCTTCTCGTGTCAGGGCTTCGAGGTGCTCTCGTCGATCGCGGTCCCACGGTTCGGCGCCCGCGCACGGCATCCCCTGGGCTGAATCGCGTGGGGCGATCTGCCAGAGTCGAGCCCGGGCCATGGCAGCGGACAAGGACTCCAGCGTCGCGGACACCCTGACCTCGAAGCCGGAAGCCGGTGCTGCGGCCGAGCCGCGGCGTCCCATCGTCGAGCGCTACGAACGCCAGGGGTTGATCGCCCGCGGAGGCCAGGCCGAGGTCTACGTGGCCTTCGACCACGAGCTCGGTCGCGAGGTGGCCTTCAAGGTGCCCCGCGCGGACGCGAGCGGCCAGGTGGAGAAGGAGGCTGAGGCGCGCTTCTTGCGCGAGGCGCGCATCACTGCGCGGCTGGACCACCCCAACGTCATCACCGTGCACGAGATCGGCCGCGCCCTCGACGGCCGACTCTTCTGCGCCATGCGGCTGGTGCTCGGCGAGGACCACGGCGCGCCGCGCAGCTTCGGCCAGGCGCTCCGGGAGGCCCCCACCCTCCAGGCGCGCCTCGCGCTGCTGCCCCGCTTCCTCGACGTGTGCAACGGCGTCGCCCACGCGCACGCCCGCGGGGTGGTGCACCGCGACCTCAAGCCCGACAACGTGGTCCTCGGAGGTCTGGGTGAGACCGTGGTGCTCGACTGGGGCCTGGCGCGCGATCGCTCAGGCGCCGATGTCGCCCCCGCTGGCGGCCGCCACGAAGCGCTGCAGACGGTCGACGGCCAGGTCTTCGGCACGCCGCTCTACATGAGCCCGGAGCAGGCGAACGGGCAGCGCGACCTCGTCGACGAACGCAGCGACGTGTGGAGCCTGGGGGTGATGCTCTTCGAGATCCTCACCGGCCGCACCCCGTTCAGCGGCGACACCCCGCTGGCCGTGGTCCTCGCGGTGCGCAGCGCCCCGGTGCCGGCCCCGCACCGCCTGGCGCCCGAAGCGCCGCGCGCGCTCGCCGCGGTGGTGGAGCGCGCCCTGGCTCGCGACCCCGCGGCGCGCTACCCCACGGCCGCGGCGATGGCTCGGGACGTGCGCGCCTTCCTCGAGCACCGGCAGGTGGGCGTCTACGACTACTCGCTGCTCGAGCTCGCCCGTCTCTTCGTTCGGCGCTACCGCACCACGGCCCTGGTCTCGGCCGTGTCGCTGGCCCTGCTCCTCGGTGCCCTGGTGACCATCGCGGTCAGTCACCGGCGCACCAACCAGAGCCTGGCCGAGGCCTTCGTCGAGAAGGCCCGCCTGGCAGAGGCAGGCCTTCGGTGGGACGACGCAGCCGTCTGGTACGCCGCAGCGCTCGATCAGCGACCGCGCGTCGACGCCACCTTCGGGCTGCGCCTGGCCTGGGAGCGCGCCGGCGCGCGGGACGTGACGCTGCTCGCCGCTCACCGCGGGGGCGTGAAGGCGTTGGCGGCGTCCCCCGACGGCCGCTGGCTGGCCTCGGGCGGCACCGACGAGATCATCCGCGTGTGGGACCTCGCGAAGGGGACGGTCGCTCGGGAACTGGCGGGGCACACCAACGCCATCACCGGCCTCGCCTTCGGGCCCGATGGGGCGCTCTATTCCGTCAGCGACGACCACACCACCCGGCGCTGGGCGCCCGGCGCCACGGCGGCCGAGGTCCTGGCGACGCTGACGGACTCGCTCAATGCGGTGGCGCTGAGCCCCGACGGGAAGAGCCTCGCGGTGGGGTGCGAGACGGGGGAACTTTTTCTCCTCGACCCCGCGACCGGCGCACGGCAGCGGGTCATGGGGCGGCGCGGTCGTCCCATCTACGCGGTGCACTTCTCTGCCGACGGGACGGAGCTGGCCTCGGGAAACTGGGCAGGGGAGACCCAGCGGTGGCGGGTGAGCGACGGCGCCGAGCTGGAGGTGCTCCAGCGGCACGGCGGCCCGGTGCTCGCGCTGGCCTTCAGCCCTGCCGGGCAGCTCGCCTCGGCCGGGCGCGACACCGCCATTCTCGTGGTGGCGCTCGGCGGCGAGGCCCCTGAGCCGGTGAAGCTCCTCGCCGGTCACACCCAGAAGATCTACGGACTGGCCTGGAGTTCAGACGGCGCCTACCTCGCGTCGGCCGGGAGCGACGGCACGCTGCGGGTGTGGGGCGGCGCCACCGGCGCGCCGTTGCGTGGCCTCTCGCTGGGCCAGGAAAACGAGCTGGCCGCGGTGGTCTTCGTGCCCGGCACGCACACCGTGGCCTGGGCGGGAACGGAGGGGCGGATCGCGCTGCGCACCCTGCCGCCGGTGGAAGCGGTGCCGCCTCCCTGGGAAATCCAGGGCCTTTCCCAGTCGCCCGATGGGCATCTCTTCATGCCACTCCACTACGGCTTCGCTGAGGTTGATCCGGCCACCGGTCTGCAGACTCGCCACACCGCCGGGGGGGAGCCGAGCAGCCGTCTCGCGGTGAGCCACGCTGGTGTGTTGCTGGTGGGGCGCTCGGGCACAGACATGCTCGGCTGGTGGGATCTCTCGGGGAACCGACTCCTCGGGCGGGTGCGGGCGAACCACGGCATTCTCGAAGGCCTCGCCTTCTCCCCAGGAGACCGCTTGCTGGCGACGGTGGGGCGCGACAGCAAGGTGCGGGTCTGGGACGTCGCGGCGCGGCGGGAACTCAAGACCATCAGCGCGCACCACGGGGAGGGCACCAACGGGGTGGCCTTCAGCCCCGACGGGCGGTTGTTGGCTACCTCCGGCTACGACAAGGAGATCGCCTTGTGGGAGACCGCCGGCTTCACTGAGGTGCGGCGCCTGCTGGGCCACGAGCACGGGGTGCGCCGGGTGGTCTTCAGCCCCGATGGCAAGCAACTGGCCAGCGCCAGCTGGGACCGCACGGTGCGGGTGTGGGACGTCGCCACGGGCCGCGAGCTGGCGCGCCTCAGGCACCAGGACTTCGTGTTCGGCGTGGAGTACCGCGCCGACGGGCGGGTGCTGGCCACCGGCTCGCACGACGGCACGGTGCGCCTGTGGGACACCGTCACCTGGCGGGAGGAACTCCGTTTCCTCAGCGACGAGGCCCGCGTCTCCGCGGTGAGCTTCGGGCCGGGCGGGCGCTCGCTCTTCTACGCGGGTCGCGCGCTGCACCGCATCGACCTCGAGAGCGACCGCCCATTGCCGACCCTGGGCGAGGTCCTCGCGGCGACCGGGAAGCGGCTCGACGGGGTGACGCTGAGTTCGGTGCCGCGCGCGCCACCTTCACCCGTTGCGGAAGGCCGGTGACGGCCCTCGGCCGTCGCGCCGCTGCACTTCTCGCCGCATCCACCTCGACTTCCACTGCGGCTGCTACACGGTAGCCACGGTGCTCGTGCTCGGCGGCCGGCGTGGCGAGATCACCGCTCGGGAGGTAGATCGCACACGTACAGCTTCGCCGTGGACCGGGAGGTGAGCAGCACCCCGAGACGGCCCCCGAAGCCCGCGACCGAGAGGGTCGAGCCGTCATTCATCTGCGGCTGGAGCGCGCAGGCGACGTCCCACGAGTGACCGGGAACCGCGTTGGCGTCGTCAGAGAAGAAGCGCACCGTGGCCGGGCCCGGCGCCCCGTAGGCGATGACCCCCGTCGCCATGCAGCCCTCGCCGCACGCGCCGACGGCCCACCACCCCGGGTCCACGCTCGAGATGTTCGTCAGCGCCCCGTCACCCGAGAGATCCGCTGAAGACGCCCACAGGTTGAGGTCGTAGGTGTCGGTGGTGGTGATCGCCGAGTACGCGGTGAAGACCGTGGCGCCCGACGTGGACACCGCGACGCCGAGGCTCTGGGGCGCGCGGAAGTTGCTGGGGATCGAGGTCTGCGCGACGACGCCGCCGTCGGTCTGGGTCAGCATGCCCACCGAGCCGTTGTAGGCGTTGATCTGATCCGTCCACACGTAGCGGAAGCCCTCGTCACCCGCGGCCGAAGTGGCGACGACGCCCACGCCGTTGACGGTGCCGATCGGGAGCGGCGTGAACCGCGAGGGGCAACCGGTGAGGGACGACGCAGCGAGGAGGTGATCGGCATTCTTCGCCGAGAGGGCCACGGCCCCCGACGCGGTGATCGCCACCATGGGCACGTCGAGCACCCCGCCGTCGTCGAGGCTGGCGAGGACCTGCGCGCTGTTGGTGTTGGTGACGCACTTCATCGCGGTGGCGTTCTGGTCGACCCAGCTCACGGCCCAGCGCGGCCCCTTCGCGTCGACGCTGAGCTGCGCGCTCGTGGCGGGCACACCGGTCATCAGGCTGAGCACGCCGCCATCGAGCGACACCTCGCGCACCTCCACGGTCGCGCCGGCCCAGGCGACGATGAACCCGTTGCCCGACGCCGCCATCGCGGCGCTGCCGATGCCTGTCCCGGAGCCGAGCACCATCGGCGCATCACACTTGAGCCGGCGGTTCGCGCTCCCGTTGCAGCTCGCGCCACCGTCGTAGGCCACGGGCCCCGCGTCGGGCGCCCCGGCGTCTTCGACGACCACGCCCGCGTCACCCGGTCCCGCGTCGGGGGTGCACGGCCCGCCGTCGAAGCAGGCCAGGTAGGTGCCATACGCGCCGTCGAAGTTGAAGCAGCCGGTGACGCCGAGGCACGCCAGCATCGCCACCAGAGTTCTGAAGGTCGTGTTCATCGAAACGTCCTGGCTCGAGCGGCTCACGTTCGCGGCCACCGTAGCGCGTCGGCCGGGGCGACCAGTCAACTTCGAGAGGCCGGTGAGAACGGTGGCACAGTGCGCCGCCATGACTGACCGCATCGCCGACTTCTTCGCCGAGAAGACCGCCCGCCGCGGGCTGGGGCTCGCCCTCTTCGTGGGGTTGATCGTCGCCTTCCGCCACCTCGCCGTGCTGCTCGTCTTCTTCGTCTCGTTCGAGCGGGCCCTCTTCTTCTCGGCGGGCTTCCTGTCGCGCCGCTTCAAGTGGAAACGGCTGCAGTCGCTCGCGGTGGTGCTGGGCGTCTCGGCGGTGGGGCTCGGGCTCCTCGGCTGGGTCTCCGCCGGCCGCCTCGCCGCGGTGTTCGTCGAGACCCGCGAGACGCTGCCCCAGCGCATGGCCGGCGTCCGCGAGCACCCGTGGTACCAGGCGCTGCAGAGCCACCTCCCCGACTCGGAAGACCTCGCGCAGTCGGCCGAGCACTACGCCGCCGACGTCGCGAAGTCGGCCGCCGCCATCGGCCGGGTGTTCCTCTCGGCGCTGATCGGCCTCATCCTCGCCATCGTCTACTTCCTCGACGAGGAGCGCATTCGCGCCTTCCGCGACGGGCTCTCGGCGACGTCGCTCTTCGGCACCCTGGTGCGCTGGTTCGAGCACCTCGCGGAGTCGGTGAGCCTCACCGTGCAGCTCCAGCTCGTCGTCGCGGGCTGCAACGCGGTGCTCACCCTGCCGGTGCTGCTGCTCATCGGCGTGCCCCACGTGCCCGCCCTGATGGTGCTCATCTTCGGGTCGAGCCTCATTCCCGTGGTGGGCAACCTCATCTCTGGCGCGGTGCTGGTGGTGCTCGCGTACCAGGTGAAGGGCTGGCTCGGCGTGGGCCTCTTCGTGGTCCTCACCTTCGTGCTGCACAAGATCGAGTCGTACTATTTGAACCCGCGCCTCACGGCCCGCCACGTCGCGCTCCCGGGGTTCGTCCTCATCCTCTCGCTGCTCGCGTGGGAGCACCTGCTCGGCTTCGCCGGCCTGTTCGTCTCGTTCCCCTTCCTGTACCTCGTGGGGAAGATCCGCTCGGAGTTCAGCGAAGAAGACGCGCCCGTCGAGCCGGCGGCGCCTCCGCCCGGCTGAGCTGATCAGACCCCGTGGAGGTAGCCAACCAGCACACACCGCCTGCGCAGTGCGCGCTGCGTCACGGCTACGCAGTATTTGCAGAAACCGACCTCGCGCTCCGAGCGTGCGGGGGCTCACACTTCTTGCACTGGCCTTCCGCACCATGAAGACCTCGACGCGCTGGGTGTACGGGCTGCACGAGCTGAACGCGGTCAAGAAGGTGGCGAAGGAGTGGGACGCGGTGAAGGGGCTGCTGGGCGGCAAGGGGGCCAACCTCGCCGAGATGACGCGCCTGGGGTTGCCGGTGCCCGCGGGCTTCGTGGTGACCACCGAAGCGTGCCGGGAGTTCCTCAAGCGCGACACGCTGCCCAGGCGCTTCTGGGCCGAGGTCGAGAGCAACCTCCGCGCGCTCGAGGTGAGAACCGGCAAGAAGTTCGGCGACCCGACCGCGCCGCTGCTGGTGGCCTGCCGCTCGGGCGCGAAGTTCTCCATGCCCGGCATGATGGACACCGTCTTGAACCTCGGGCTCACGCCCGACGTCACCCGCGGGCTGGCGGCGCTGACCGGTGACGCGCGCTTCGCGTGGGACTCCGCGCGGCGGCTGGTGCAGATGTACGGCTGCGTGGTGATGGACGTGCCCGACGAGCCCTTCGAAGAAGAGCTCACCGCCGCGCGCGCGAAGCGGGGCGTGGAGAACGACGCCGATCTCCCGGCCGAAGACCTCGAGGCGCTCACCACGCGCTTCAAGGAGATCGTCGGTCAACACGCCGGCCGCCCCTTCCCGGAGTCGCCCGACGAGCAGCTCAAGCTGGCCATCGAGGCCGTCTTCCGCTCGTGGAAGGGCAAGCGCGCCATCGACTACCGCGCGGCCGCCGGCATCCCCGACGACCTCGGCACCGCGGTGAACATCGTCACCATGGTGTTCGGCAACCTCGGCGCAGGCTCGGGCACCGGCGTCGCCACCACCCGCAACGTGTCCACCGGCGAGAAGGCGCTCGAGGGCGACTTCTTGATCAACGCGCAAGGCGAAGACGTGGTGGCCGGCACGCGCGTCACCAAGCCCATCTCGGAGCTGGCGAAAGAAATGCCGGAGGCGGCGAAGGAGCTCGCCCGCATCGCCCAGTCCCTCGAGGACCACTACCGCGAGGTGCAGGACATCGAGTTCACCATCGAGCGCGGCACGCTGTGGATGCTGCAGACCCGCGACGCCAAGCGCACCGCCCAGGCCGCCGTGCGCATCGCCGTCGACCTCGTGAAGGAGAAGCGCATCACCCGCGAAGAGGCGGTGTTGCGGGTGAAGCCCGAGCACGTCGACTTCTACCTCCACCCGCAGTTCGACCCGAAGGCGATCAAGCGCGCCCGCGACGAGGGGCGGCTCATCGCTACCGGCCTCAACGTGTCCCCGGGCGCAGCCACCGGCCGGCTCGCCTTCGACGCCGACACCGCGGTGCGGCTCTCGAAAGAGAAACGCGACGTGGTGATGATTCGTGCCGAGACCAAGCCCGACGACGTGCACGGCATGCTCGCCTCGAAGGGCATCATCACCAGCCGCGGTGGCCGCACCAGCCACGCCGCGCTCGTCGCCCGCCAGTTCGGCAAGCCCGCGGTCGTCGGCGCCATGGCCCTCGACGTCGACGCGGCGAAGAAGATGGCCACCGTGCTGCGCACGAAGACCGTGCTCAAGGAAGGCGACGAGGTGTCGATCGACGGCACCACGGGCGAGATCTTCCTCGGGCGGCTCGATACCCAGCAGCCGGCGCTCGACGACCCGTGGCTGCTCGAGCTGTTGGGCTGGGCCGACTCGTTCCGAAGGCTCGAGGTGATGGCCAACGCCGACTACCCGCGCGACGCGACTCGGGCGCGCGAGCTGGGCGCCGAAGGCATCGGCCTGTGCCGCACCGAGCACATGTTCTTCGAGACCGACCGGCTGCCGTTGGTGCAGAAGCTCATCCTCGCTGGCGAGCGCAGCGTGCGCGACGAGGTGTTGGCGCTGCTGCTCCCGCTCCAGCGCGCCGACTTCGAGGGCCTGTTCCGCGCGATGAACGGCAAGCCGGTCACCATTCGCCTCATCGACCCGCCGCTGCACGAGTTCCTCCCGCGCCGCGAGTCGTTGATCCGCGAGGTGGCCGAGCTCGAGACCCGGCTGGAGCTGGGTGACCGCGACCCCCGCGGCCTCGCCGACCGGCTCCACCAGAAGCAGATCCTCCTGCTGGCCGTCGACTCACTCCACGAAGAGAACCCGATGCTCGGCCTGCGCGGCGTGCGCCTGGGCATTCACATGCCGGAGCTGGTCATCATGCAGGTGCGCGCGATCTTCGAGGCCGCCTGCACCTGCGCGCGCGAGGGCGTGAAGGTGCTGCCCAAGGTGATGATCCCCCTCATCGCGCACACCAACGAGCTCAAGGTCGAGCGCACGATGCTGGAGGCCGAGGCGAAGAAGGTGATGGCCGAGCAGAAGACGAAGATCCGCTACCAGTTCGGCACGATGATCGAGATCCCCCGCGCCGCGCTGACGGCTGACCAGATCGCCGTCGACGCGCAGTTCTTCAGCTTCGGCACCAACGACCTGACCCAGACCACCTTCGGCATCTCGCGCGACGACGCCGAGACGGGCTTCCTCTCGGAATACCTGCAGAAGGGCATCCTCGCCGAGAACCCCTTCGCCACGCTCGACGAGCCGGGCGTCGGCCAGCTGATGGAGCTCGCGGTGAAGCTCGGCCGCCGCACACGCAAGGATCTCCAGGTCGGCATCTGCGGCGAGCACGGCGGCGACCCCAAGAGCATCGCGCTGTGCCATCGCCTCGGGCTCGACTCGGTGTCCTGCAGCCCCTACCGCGTACCGGTCGCTCGGCTCGCGGCGGCCCACGCGGCCCTGTTGCAGGCGAAGCCGAAGTCGAAAACGAAGTCGAAGTCGAAGTAGGTCATCGCCCCGGCAACGTCGCGGCCTCGGAGTCCACCGGGCGCGGCAGGGGCTGGAGGTCCGTCCCACTCGGCGCGGTGGTCCGGGTGGTCGTCTCCACGGCGGCCGCCATCGCGCGGGCCCCGCTGCCCACCGCCCCGGTCTCCATCGCCCGGAGCGACTGCAACACCACCCGCGCCGAGGGCGTGCGGCGCGACACGTCGCGCTCGAGCAGTTGCATCACCAGCGCCTCGAACGCCGGGGGCACGTCGGGCCGCTTCCCCCGCAGCAGCGGCACTGCCTTCTCGAACGTGTTGCGCACCATCGCCGAGGCGTCGGTCGAGGCGAAGAGCTGCTCGCCCGCCAGGCATTCCCACAGCGTGACGCCCAGCCCGAACAGGTCGACCCGCCCGTCGATGTCGGTGCCCATCGCCTGCTCCGGGGCGAGGTAGCCCGGCTTGCCCTTGATCAGCCCCACCTCGGTCAGCTGGAGATGGCTGGCGGAACGCGCGATGCCGAAGTCCGTCAGCTTCACCTCACCCAGGCGCGAGAGCAGCACGTTGGGCGGGTTCAGGTCGCGGTGCACCAGGCCCAGCGGCCGGCCCTCGGCGTCGCGCCGCTCGTGGAGGTACTGCAGCGCCTCGCCCAGCGAGACCGCGAGGTGGAGGACGGCGGGCACCGGCAGCCCGACGCCCCGGTAGGCGCGCAGCACGCGGCTCAGCGGCGGCCCATCGAGGTACTCCATCGCCAGGAAGTAGCTGTCGCCGAAGCGGCCGAAGTCGAACACCTGCACCACGCCGGGGTGCGAGAACTGGCTGCACAGCGCCGCCTCGCCGCGGAACATCGCGATGAAGTCCTCGTCTGCGGCGTACTGCGGCAGCACCCGCTTGAGCGCCACCACCTTCTGGAAGCCGCCCTCGGGGTTGTAGGTGGCGCGGTACACCTCGGCCATGCCGCCCACGCCGAGGCGCTCGTGCAGGAGGTACTTGCCGAACACGTCCTTCGCGCGCACCGCCGCCAGCGCCTCTTCCGCGCGCCGGTTGAGATGACTGACGAACACGGTGGTGAGCACCGCCGAGGCGAAGAGCAGCACCACGCGCGTGGCGAACAACGGCGGGCGCAACGTCACCAGGGTCTCGCCCTGCAACTGCGGCCAGGCCACGAAGGCGTACAGCGCCGCGTACTCCAGCGAGGCCAGCGCGCCCGCCCCGATGCTCAGCCACTTGTTTCCGCGCAGGCCGGAGAGCGCGATGAGCGTGCCCCAGATGACCAGCGGCGGCGCCGTGAGCGCGTACGCCACGCCACCCTGCCGCGCGTCGATGAGGAAGATGAGCGAGGTCGCCGACACCTCGAGGGCCACGTTCACCCACGACACCGCGGGGTGAAACCAGCCTCGCCGGATGAGCCGCGTCAGCCCGAAGTAGTAGCCCGTCAGCAGCAGCAGCAGGCCGCCGAGTGAGAGCGCGAGCGACGCGCCGATCCACGGCAGGAGCCCCAGGGCCAGCACGCCACTGACCGCCGACACCCCGGCCATGAAGCGCGCCACCGACGCCTCGCGCGCCGGTGCATCGCGGGCGATGTGCTCGCGCAGGAGCTGGGCGGCAGCGGTAGGTGGGGGCGACGGCACGAAGGGTCGGCTTACACCTCGGGGGGCTCCCGGCGTCAACGCTCGCCCCACCCGGGCGGCCCTGCTACGCGCAGGTCGTGGAGCACAACCGTTCGACCCAGCGCAAGCTCGTAGGCCTCCTCGTGAAGCTGGCCCACAAGGGCCTCGACGAGTTCGCGGCGAAGTACGCCACCAACCTCTCCGACGGCGGCATGTTCATCCGCACCCGGGAACCGAAGGCGATCGGCACCGAGCTCTCGTTCAGGGTGGAGATCGCCGACGGGCAGCGCGTGCTCCAGGGCACCGCCCTCGTGAAGTGGACCCGGGCCGACGGGGACCCGAACGGTCCGCCGGGCATGGGTCTGGAGTTCGTCACCCTCGACCCCCTGTCGCGCGCGCTCGTCGACCGCATGCTCGCGCAGCCAGCCCCGCGCCCTGCGGTGACGCCGTCGAAGGGGCTCCCCGTCGCGGGGCCGCCCTCGGGACACGAACTCTTCGCCGACGTGCCTGCGCCAGCGATGACGCCCTCGAAGGGGCTCCCCGTCGCCAGGCCAGTGGCGCCCCCCACGCGGCTTGCGCCCCCTGCGGACGGGCTCGACGACGAGCCGCTGGCCAACGCCCCCGCATACGTCGCCCCCGCGCGCCCGCCGGCGACGATGCCGCCACCGCCGCGCGTCGCCACCGCCGCCGCGCCGCTGGAAGACCCCGACGTGTTCGGCGCGCTGGCCACCAGCAAGCACCCCGAGCGATCGGTGGAGCTCGATCTCGACGCGCTGCTCGCCGGCACGACCTCCACCGGGGTGCCCTTCGCCTCGTCACCCTCGGAGCCGGCCATCGACCTCGAGCCATTGGAGTCGCTCGAGCCGCTCCCCCCTGAGCCGGAAATCACGCCTCGTCCTCCCCGTGCGCCGGTGATGCTCGAGCAGCAGCCTGCCGCCGCGCCGCCCCAGCGCACCGGGCCGGTGTACCTGCGTGACATCCAGCCCAGCGATGGCACCGGGCCAATCATCGGCATCGACCTGGGCACCACCAACTCGGCGTGCGCAGTGCTGTCGAAGGGGCGGCCGCTCATCCTCACCTCGAAGGACGGCTACAACACCATTCCTTCGGTGGTGGCGCTCACCAGGCAGGGGAAGCTCCTCGTTGGCCACCGCGCGAAGTCGCAGATGGTGCTCAACCCCACCCAGTCCATCTTCGGCGCCAAGCGCCTCGTGGGCCGCGACTTCGAGAGCCCGACGGTCAAGCAGCTCACCGAGCGCACGCACTTCGAGATCGTCTCTGGCCCCGATCGCCGCTCGGCGGTGAAGCTGGGCGAGAACACGCTCTCGCTCGAAGAGGTGCAGGGCCTCATCTTGAAGGAGTGCCGCGAGATGGCCGAGCAGGCCCTCGGCACGCCCGTCAGTCGCGCCGTCGTCACCTGCCCCGCGTACTACTCCGAGCCCCAGCGCGAGGCCGTGCGCCGCGCCGGCGCGATGGCCGGCCTCAAGGTCGAGCGCGTGCTCAACGAACCGACCGCCGCCGCGCTGGCCTTCGGCATGAACCGCGAGCTGACCAAGACCGTGCTGGTGTACGACCTCGGCGGCGGCACCTTCGACGCCACGGTGCTCAAGCTCGATCAGAACGTCTTCGAGGTGCTCGCCACCGGCGGCGACGTCTTCCTCGGCGGCGTCGACTTCGACAACCAGCTCGTCGACCTGTTGCTCCAGCGCTTCTCGGCCTGGCACAAGCGCCCGTTCACCGGTGACCGCGTGGCGCTCTCCCGCGTCGCCGAGGTGGCCGAGCACGCGAAGATCGCCCTCTCTGAGCGCACCAGCTTCGAGGTGCACCTCCCGATGCTGGAACTCGACGCCGGGGGCAAGCCGCTCGACCTGCGCACCACCCTGACCCGCGCCGACCTCGAGGCCGCGAGCGGCGAGCTCATCGACCGCACCCTCCAGGCCGTGCAGGACGTGCTCCTCGACGCGAAGCTCAAGGCCAGCCAGGTCGACGACATCATTCTCGTCGGCGGCATGAGCCGCATGCCGCTGGTCCGCGAGAAGCTCAAGGCCCTCTTCAAGAAGTCCCCCCACGCCTCGGTCAACGCCGACGAAGCCGTCGCGCTCGGGGCGGCGCTCTACTCGGGCTCCGTCGACAAGGTGTCGAGCCTGGTGCTGATCGACGTCGTCCCCATGACCATCGGCCTGGGTCGCCCGGGCGGCTCGTTCCACCGGCTCATCGAGCGCAACACCCCGCTGCCGGCGCTGAAGTCCTTCGGGCTGTCGACCCAGCGCGCCGACGAGACCGAACTCGAGGTGATGGTCTTCCAGGGTGAAGACTCGAACGTCGCGGGGAACGAGTTCCTCGGGGCGATCACCATCAGCGGCCTGCCGAAGGGACCCGCGGGCACGGTGAAGGTCGCCGTCACCCTCGCCCTCGACGCCGAGTGCGTGCTCCGCGTCGAGGCCCGCGAGTTCAAGACCCGCACCGTGGTGCGCGCGACGCTCGCCACCCGTCACACCACCGAGGAGATCGCCCAGCGCCTGGGCATCAGCGCCGAGAAGCGCGCCGCGGTGAACAAGTCGCGTGGTGACGAGCTCGAGAAGCGCGCCGGCGGCTTCTGGGGCGGCCTCAAGAAGCTCTTCGGCCGCTGAGCACCGCGCGCACGCGGTCGAGCCACCGATCGGGCCTGCCGGGTTGATGAGCACGCCTGCGTCAGCCTCGCCGTCTGCCCCCAGCAGGGACGCTGCAGCCCCGCGTCCCCGCCTGATCATCTCGCCCCTCCTTCACGTCACTCGCGCGCCGCGCAGCAGGCCTGCTACAGCCCGCCCGCAGGACCCATCATGCTCGCCGCCCGCCCCCGCCACGAACCCCGCCGCGTTGCCACCGCCGACTCGGTGGTGGTGAAGGAGATCTACCTCTCGGTGCAGGGCGAGAGCTCGCACCAGGGCCTGCTGTGCGCCTTCGTGCGGCTCACCGGGTGCCACCTGCGCTGCAGCTACTGCGACTCGGAGTCCGCCTTTCGCGGCGGCGCGCGCCGGCCCAACGCCGACGTGGTGCGCGAGGTGCTCGCCCTGCGCACCCCGATGGTCGAGGTGACCGGCGGGGAACCGCTGCTCCAGCCGGGCGTCTACCCGCTGATGGAAGCGATGCTCGACGCCGGGCTCACCGTGCTCCTCGAGACCAGCGGCGCCATCGACGTGCGCGAGGTGCCCGCGCAGGTGCACGCCATCGTCGACATGAAGACGCCCTCGTCGCGCGAGGCCGACCGCAACGACTACCGCAACTTCGACTCGATGGACGCGCGCGACGAGCTCAAGTTCGTCATCGGCTCGCGCGAAGACTACGAGTGGAGCCGCCAGCTCATCGCCGACCACCGGCTCTCGTCGCGGCCCTTCGGCATGCTGTTCTCGACGGTCTTCGACAAGCTCCAGCCGCAGCAGCTCGCCCAGTGGATCATCGACGACCGGCTCCCGGTGCGCTTCCAGCTCCAGCAGCACAAGTACGTCTGGGAACCCAACGCCCGCGGCGTGTGAGCCGCGTCACCCGCCGTCGGCGCCCACGTGCCGCAGGATGATCCCCGCGTTGCCCACCAGCCACGGACCGTTGTCGGCGTAGCCACCCAGCCCGTTGATCGCGCGTGGCGTCGGTGGAGGCAACGACTCCCAGCCCGCGTCGGCGGTGTAGTGCCACAGCACGGCACGGCCGGGCGTGGTGCCGCCGTCATCGCCGCCTGCCCAGATCTCCCCAGAGGGAGCGACCCACGTCCCCCGCAACGTGTGTCCGGCCGGAATGGTGTCAGCGATGAACGTGCCGTTGACCCGCCGCCATGCGGTGCCCGTGCCCACCACCGAGTAGAGGACGCCGCCGTCGGTGAAGCGCTGGGCGTGCACCGCGCGCAGGGTGCGGCCCGACTGTGGCGGCGTGACGTCGGCCCACACCGTGCCGCGACCGCGCAGGTTGCCGTTGTTGGTGACGATCAGCACGTCGTTGTCGGCGACCCCGAAGATGCCGTTCGCCCCGCCGTTGACGTTGCTGTTGTACGTCGGAGTGTCGCCCGTCGCGGAGGACCAGAGTTGCTGCGCCCCGTTGACGAAGTACACCGGCCCCGTCGCGCTGCCCCACACCCCGTACCAGTCGGAGTTCTGGATGGCGTCGGTCGGGGTGAAGACGCCCATGCTCTGCCGGAGGTAGGTGCGGTTGTCGCCCATCACCCACACCCGGTCGGGCCCGTCGGCGAAGCAGGTGTACCAGCGGGTGACGCCTGACTGGGGGCGGGTGACCGCGTCCCACCGCACGCCCTGTACGTTGGTGCGCCGCTCGTAGACCGTCTGCCCCTGCGCCGGGCCGTAGACCCGCCCGTCAGCGCACACCCCGTTGACGGTGATCGTCTCGCCCGACGACAGCTCGCGCACTCCGGCGTCGGTTGCCGTGGCCATCGTGCCGAACTCGCCCACCGTGAAGACGCCGTCCGCCGAAGTCGCCGTCACCGCGAAGAGCCCCGCGTCACGCGCCAACGGAAACGCCTCCAGCCCGCCGTCGCGCTCGACGCGCCACAGGGTCTGCTGGCTCGCGACCCATTGCCCGGCGTCGGCCTGGGCCGCGATGGCGAAGAACCCACCGGGGACCCGCGCGCCGAACTGCTGCCACCCCGCGTCGGCCAGCCGCTCGAGCAGCACGCCGTAGTTCTGGCCCGAGATCTTCCCTCCCGCGAAGAGCTGGCCCTGGTTCGACGACAGCGCGAGCGTGTCGCGGTTGGTTCCCACCCAATTCGTGTCGGCCTGCCAGGTGTTGGCGGTCACCGACGGCAGGCGGAAGACGCGGCCGAGGCTCGTGGCGTAGAGCTCGCCGGTCTCGAGCCCC
>JBBRUE010000051.1:0-15240 GCA_038248085.1 Myxococcales bacterium
CGACTTCTACCTGGGCACGTACCGCGCACAGCACCCGGACGCCTTCGTGGGCTACACGCTCGCGTTCGACGCGCCGACGCTCGCGCAGCAGCTCTTCGAGCAATACGTGACGCCGATGCGCGAGGTGAACGCGCTCTTCTCGCAGTTCTCCACGCTGACGCGGTTGTTCACCACGCTCTCGCCCCAGGACATGACCGCCGACCCGGTGTTCTCGTTCAACGCCTCGCTGCCCGAGGTGAAGCGGGAACACACTGCGACGCTGGTCATCGACTGTGGCTCGTCGCACCTCGTCACCGAACAGGGGTGGGTGATCGAGGGCGCGACCACCTTCTCGTCGCCGCCCCCGCTCGCTCCCGGCCCCGTCGCGCTCCGCGTCGAGGTGCTCGCCGAAGAAGGTCCGGCGACGGTGGTCACCGACAACACCAGCGCGGTGCGCGAGCGCTTCAAGGGGGCGGCGAAGGACCCGGCGCCTGCACAGACCGGCTGTACGACGGTGGACCCGATGAGCGTCGGGTTGCTCGCGTTGCTGGCCATGCGCCGTCGACGTGCGCGCGGCTGAACCCACGTTCGCCCGCTGCACCGAAAGGATCGACGCCTCGCCAGGGTATCGCTCGAGTCGAGCCCGACACGCCGACTCGAGCGTGATTTCGCGATGAATCTGGAGCGCTCAGCCAGCGATTCCTGAGCGTCGCCTGCGCAGGAGCAGGAGCGACGCGAACAGCGCCGGCAGCGCCGCCGTCCCGGTGCAGCCACGGGTGCTGAAGAACCCCGGCGCCGCGGGGCCGGCGTCGGCGGCCGGTCCCTCTCCTCCATCGTCGACTCCGGAGTCTCGGCCCACGACGCCCCCATCGAAGGGGCCCGCATCCGGCCGGCCCGCATCGACCTCCATCGCGCCGCCATCGAGCGGAACCCCGCCGCCATCCACGCCGCCGTCGGGAAGCGCTCCACCATCACCGGCGCCTGAACCGCCATCGCGCGGCATCGAGCCCCCATCGAGCGATGGGAGCCCACCATCGAAACGAACGCCGCCATCCGCGAGCAGGCACCGGTCCACGCCGAGCGAGACGTCACACCGCTCGCCCATCTCGCACGCACTCGAGAGGCCCTCGCAGAACACGCCGCCGCGGCAGGTGCCGACCTGGCACCCGGCGGCGAAGCACGGGGCGTTGACGTCGCACTCCATCACCTCTCCGAGGTGGGTTCCGGCCAGCCGCACGCGCTGGATGAAGACCGCGCCCTGGGCCGAGGTCGGGCTGGGGTAGGCGGGTGCGCCGACGGCCAGCGAGCCGGACCCGTCGATGGACAGGCTCGTGCCGAAGCCGCTGCCAGAGATGGAGTCCAGCTCGATCACCCCGGCGTCGCCGACGAAGCGGTGCACCTGGTCGAGACCCGGCTCACTCACCCACAGCGCGTCGAGGCCCGGCGCCCAGCTCGGCTCGACGGCCAACGCGGTTCCGAAGGTCGGCGAGGTGCCGGTCAGCGTCTGCACCAACGCGCCGCCCTCGTCGTAGATCTGCACCTGGCCCACGCTGCCCACGATGGTCTCGATGCCGAGCCGCGCCGACACGTCGCCCATCGCCACCGACCTCCCGAAGTCCTGGGCCGCCGGGTCGGAGAACGAACCCACGACGCTCGCGCCCGCGTCCGCCACCAGCTCGTAGAGCGTGACCTTCCGGGCGCTGGTGTCGCTGACCAGGAAGCGGTTGCCCAGCGGAGCCCAGAGCAGGGCGGTGCCGAACCCGGCGTCGCCGCTCAGCGCCGGGGCGACGTCGACGTGGGTCACAGGATGCAGGAAGCGGACGGTGGCCGGGTTCAACTCGGCGACGAGCCACGGCAGCGAGGTCGAGTCGGCGCGCGCGAGCGCAGTGGCGAAGCGCGTGGTGACTGGTTGCCAGCCGCCGTCGGTGAACTCGCGGACGCCGCTCGCCCCGGCTGCGATGATCCGCGGAGCATTTGCGGGGCCCTCGCAGGCGACGGCGAAGCCGAGGCTGCCCATCTGTGGCGAGGGGAAGCCGGCGTCGCGGGTCAGCAGCGCGCTCCCGACGCCAGGCGCTCCCGCGACGTGCGAGGTGGCGAGCACCTGTACCCGGCACGGCGCCAGTGAGAAGCCGAGCGCCGAGTTGGTCGGCCCCACGAAGTCCGGCGTCCCCCGAAAGGTGGCTGCCTGGCGCTGCACGCCGAGGCGCCCCGGCTCTTCCGCGGGGGTGCAGCTCCAGAGTCCGGCGCAGCACAGCGCGAGCCATCGCATGGCCGCGACCTGAGTACGGCCATCACCCGGCCCGACGCGGGTCGCGCCGGGTCCTTCAGCGGTCGACGAAGTCCATGGCCTTCAGGTCGTGGTGATGGTGCCGCCGTCGACGACGATCACCTGCCCTGTCACGTACGACGACGCCTGCGACGCGAGGAACACCGCCGCGCCGGCGATCTCGTCGGGCTGCGCGTGGCGGCCCAGCGCGGTGCGGTCCACCACGTGCTGGCGCATCGTCTCGTCGCCGACGATGGCCGAGGCGAACTTCGTCTCGACCAGCCCAGGCGCGATGGCGTTGACGCGAATGTTCGAGCCGCCCAGCTCCTGCGCCAGCGTCTGGGTCATCGAGATGACCGCGGCCTTGGTCATGCCGTACACGCCCTGGAACGGCGCCGAGCGCAGGCCCGCGATGCTCGCCACGTTGATCAACGAGCCGGGCGCCTCGCGCGACTGCAGGTGCTCTGCCACGGCGCGCATCATCGCGAAGTAGCCCTTCACGTTGACCTCGAAGGTCTTGTCCCAGGCGCCGTCGTCGATGCCGAGCATCGGCCCGAAGTACGGGTTCGCTGCGGCGTTGTTGACCAGCACGTCGACCTTGCCGAAGTGTTCGATGGCCTTCGCCACCACCGCCTTCACGTCGTCGGTCTTGCCGGTGTGCGCCGGCACCGCGAGCGCCCGGCCCCCGGCGGCGGTGATGCGCGCGACGACGGCGTGCAGCGCGTCGGGCTTGCGGGCGACGAGCACCACCGCGGCGCCGTGCTCGGCGAGGCGGAGCGCGATGGCCTCCCCGATGCCGCGGCTGGCGCCGGTGACGATGGCGACCTGGTCTTTCAGCGAGAAGAGATTGCTCATGACTGGGGGATCCGTCCTGCGAGGTGACCACCATCGAGCGGGAGCACGATGCCGGTGATGAAGCTCGCCTCGTCGGAGGCGAGGAAGGTAGCCGCGGCCGCGACGTCTTCGGGTTTGCCGAGCCGCCCGAGCGGGATGTCGGCGGTGAGCCGCTTGAGCGCCTCGTCGGGGCCGGTGCGCAGCCCCTTCATGAAGCTGTCGACCATCGGCGACTCGGTCCACACCGGGGCGAGCGCGTTCGCGCGAATGTTGAAGCGCGCGCCCTCGAGGGCGAGGGTCTGGGTGAGCTGCACCGCCGCGGCCTTCGAGGGGCCGTAGCCGCCGAGCATCATCGTGCCCTGCAGGCCGGCGACCGAGGCCATGGTGAGAATGGTGCCCCCGCCGCGCTTCTGCATCGCGCGGAACGCGTGCTTCGCGCAGAGGAAGACGCCGGTGAGGTTGACCGCCACCACGCGCTCGAAGTCGGCCTGGCTGAGCTGCGAGATGAAGCCCGGCGCGCCGATGCCCGCGTTGGCGACCATGATGTCCAGCCCGCCGAATGACGAGACGGCGAGCGCGACGGCGCCCTCGCAGTCGGCCTCCTTCGTCACGTCGAGGCGAACGAACTTCGCCCGTGCGCGCGCCACCTCGGGGAGCAGGGCGAGGGTCTGCGCGCCGCCCGCCTCATCGATGTCCCCGAGCACGAGGGACGCGCCCTCGGCCGCGAAGCGGATGGCGATGGCGCGCCCAAGCCCCGAGCTGGCCCCGGTGATGACCGCGACTTTCTTCTCGAGTCTCGACATGGGCGGGAAGCTTCTCCATCGCGCGCCGATTCGCCAGCGAAGCGCCTTCACCAGGCTCGGAACGTCCCTCGCGATCGGGGCGAAGGCCGCCGCGATGATCGCCGCCCCGGCCGCCACATCGAGCTCGAAGGAGTCGGTCTCGGGCGGGTTCAAGTCGCCGACGGCACCCGAACTCAAGAAACGTAAACAGAAGTGACGTTAATGAGCCTCCGAAGTGTCTGATTTGCGGACGAATCAGCTCACTGCCTGAAAACGAGACGATTCATGAAAACGTAAGTGATTGAAGATTCGACAGCTCTCGTTGGCACTCCGCGTGCTTTTCAGACACGGCATGTCACGAATGATCACTGCTTCCGTCGTCGCGCTTCTGGTCTCCGGCTGTGGCGTGGGAGCCGAAGCGGTCGTTCGTGATCAGGCGCAGGTCATCTCGTACGACCAGTTCCTCTCGCTGGTGCTGCAGGAAGACACGGGCGAGTTCATCGCCGACGGTGACACGCTCTACGCGACCGAGCTCGAGCTTCGCGAGTTCTACGACACCCACGTGGCGGTCCCCGAGACGGCCACCGTGACGCAGGGCCTGGCGATCATGACGTCGTCCGGCAAGGACGTGAAGTGGTCGGCGGCGCAGCAGCAGAACCTGAGGTACTGCGTGTCGACGCGCTTCGGCACCCACCACGCGGCGGTGGTCACGGCGATGGCGAACGCGGCCAACGCCTGGGCCGCGGTGGCGAAGGTGAAGTTCGTCTACGACGCCACCCAGGACGCGAAGTGCACCTCCACCAACTCCGCGGTGGTCTTCGACGTGAACCCGGTCAACGTGAACGGCCAGTACCTCGCGCGTTCGTTCTTCCCCAACACCGCGCGCCGCTCGCGCAACGTGAAGATCGACAACACCGCCTTCACCTCGAGCGGCAACCCCACCCTCACCGGAATCCTCCGTCACGAGCTCGGTCACACCCTGGGCTTCCGCCACGAGCACACCCGCCCCGAGGCCGGCACTTGCTTCGAGGACACCAACTGGCGCGCGCTGACCACCTACGACTCGGCGTCAGTGATGCACTACCCGCAGTGCAACGGCACCGGTGACTGGACGCTCACCTTGACCACCCGCGACGCCCAGGGCGCCGCCTCCGTCTACCCGCTCTAAAAGCGCGTGACTCCGTCGGCGCACTCGTCCTCGGGTGCGCGTGCGTAGTGTTCCGCCGCGAAGGCCTTCAGCGACGGCAGGTCCGCGCACTGTGCGCGGTAGATGAAGCCCCACGACACCGCGACGAGGGGCTCGGTGATCAGCGGATCAGGCGAGATGACCGTGCGCACCCGCACGCCCCCGCTGCACTTCGGGTCGTCGGGCAACGCCGCCGCCGCCTGGCGGATCGTCTCCAGCACCGGCGTGCAGTCGGCCCCGGCGAGCGCGCAGTTCGAGAGGAACACCACCGCGCCGTGCTCGAGGTCGTGCACGTAGTACCCGCGCGGCACCGGCGAGGTGAACTCCTGGAACGCGGCCCAGCTCGGGAAGTGCGGGCCGCTCGCCGGCGGGTTCGACGGCCAGGTGAGCGCGGTGCCCACCGCCACGTGCGTGCCCGCGCCGAGCGCCCACGACTCGACGGTGATCGCGCAGCCGCCGTCGAGCACCGTGACCGAGCGCGGCGTCCCGGCCCCACCGTCGCTCCCCGGCCCACGCACCGCTCCACAACCGGTCAGCACCGCGAGCACCGCACACGCTTTCATCGAAGGCATGGGCGGGGACTTCGTTCACATGAACTGGAAGCCGATGCCGAACTGCAGGTGAAAGAAGCCCTGCGTCTGGCCATACAGCCGCGGGTAGGTCTGCCAGATGAGGTGCACCCGCACGCGCTCGAAGAGGGTGACGATGGCGGCCAGCTCCACCACGCCCTGCGTGCAGTCGCGCGGGTCGGCGGCCTGGCAGGTCGAGGTGCCGAAGCCGTCGCTGACCCCGAACTGCACCCCGGCGCGCGCGGCGAGGCGCGGCTGCAGCGCGGCCGAGGACAGCGGCGTGAGGTGGAACTCCGGGCCCGCGGTCAGCGCCATCGACACCCGGGGGCGGCGCTCGGTGGCCAGCGTCTCGAGCTGCCCGACGCCGAGCGCGCCGGTGAGCTGCAGCCACCGCGGCTTCCAGAAGAACGGCACCACGCTCACGCCCGCCTCGACGGTGCTCCCCGCGGCGACGTACCCCGAGTACAGCGGCGGGCTGAACTCGATCTCGTGCAGCGCGATGCGCCCGGCGCTCATCGCGATGATCTGCTGCGGGTACGAGTCGTGGGCGCCTGCCCAGGCGTTCACCACCTCGTCGAGCTGCTGACGGAGCGCCAGCTTCCCCTCTCCCGCCTGCGCCCGGGTGAGCCCCAGGTCCTTGAACTCGAAGTGGTACGCGCCGAGCAACCGCATGAAGTGGTCGAAGCCGTCCTCGTGCTTGCGCCGCCGACGATCCGCCTCGGGCAGCACCTCCACCCCGGGCACGTGGGGCCCCTCGAGCCCCCGCGTCGCACGCTCGCAGTGGAAGTGCGGCAGGCTCGGCGACGGCTTCGGGTCCGTCTCGCTCGGGCGGCAGCGCTCGTACAGCCGGTCGAGGCTCACCTGGAGCAGGACGCGGAAGTTCGCCAGCTCCGGGCCATCGCAGTGCTTCAAGTAGCGCTCGAAGCCGGGCTCGGTCACCGAGAGCAGGCACATGAAGGGCGCCCACTCGCGCCGCGCCTGCTCGTCGTGCGCGAGCAGCCCGTCGTAGTCGACCGGCTTCGTCTGCCACGCCGGCGTCGTCCGCAGCTCGACCAGCGCGTCGTACATGCCCAGGTAGAAGTCGAAGAACCGGAAGTCCTTGTCGAAGAACCCGATGAAGGCCTCGAGGTACTCGCTGGCCTTCGGGAGGTTGCTCATCGCCAGGTGCAGCCGCTCCGGCACGTCGCCCCGCTCGTTGACCAGCTGCCCCAGCTCGCGGGCGCGCGCCGAGTCGACCATGTCTCCGCCCAGTGAGAGCAGCCGCGCGAGGAAGCCGCGCTCGGGCAGCACCGGCCTGGTCACCGGCTCGACCGGGTACACCTCGGTGTCGGGGTCCAGGTAGAGGTAGCGCGACGCGGGGTGCAGCGTCGCCTCGGTCGGCGTCTGCGCGTCGGCCCACACGAAGTGCCCGTCGGGCCGGCGCAGCAGCCGCCTGTCGGCGACGTTCCACGCCAGGCGCAGCGGGTTGTTGTCGAACATGCCCCCGTCGACGAAGAGCTCCGAGAAGTCCGGCACCACGCAGCTCACGTCGGCCGGCTTCCCGCCATGCGCGACCTTCGACAGGCAGTACTCGATGGTCTGCGAGCGAAAGGCGAGGGGGAAGGCGCCCGACGCGAGGACCAGGTTTCGCAGCTGCGTGTAGTTGTGCTCGGTCGCCTTCGGGCTCTCGTCGTCGATGAACGACAGCAGCGGCACCGGCGAGGTCGCCAGCGGGTCGACGTAGTTCGAGAGCCGCGGTGGCTTGCCCAGGCCCCGTCCCTGGATCCGCACCACGAAGGTCTCCTGGGCGCGCGACACGGTGAGCCCCTCCTTGATCGGCACCTGGCGCGGCTGCACGCGGGTCACCGACGCGCCGAAGACCACGTCGCACTGCTCCGGCAGGCCGCGGTTCCAGATCAACCGCACCCGCTCGATCGCCGCCTCGAGCGGGCTCTTCACGAAGAGCGCCTCACTGGTGGCGCGGTGCCGGTCGAAGAGGTCGGCGAAGCCCACGTGGCCCCAGACGTCCCAGCCGGGATCTTCCAGCGGGTGCGGGTTGTGCGGCAGGCACGAGCTCACCGCCGAGACGAACGCGTTGGCGCTGCCGGCCGACGCTCCGGTGATGATGCGCAGCTCCGTCCCCGGCCGGGCCTTGAGGCCCTCGAGGTAGAGGTACATGAACCCCGACTCCCACGTGCCCAGCGAGACGCCGCCAGAGATGGCGATGCCCAGCGGTTGTTCGGGCTCCGCGGACCACGCGGCCGGGCTCATCGCGACGAGACTGATCAGCAGAAGTCGTCTCATGGAGACTCCATGGGCGCTCTCTCGCTGATTCTCAACGGTCGCCTGAGCACGCTGGACATTCTGCGCCAGCCTGCAAGATCCCGATCGATGCCACCGCCGCTCCCGGAGTCTCCCGACGTCGCCCCGGCCCCCACCGTCGACTCGCCGCTGTGGATGGTGTCGCGCGCGCCGGGGCTCAACGCGCTGGTGGTGACCCTGCAGCGCCACCGGCAGGCGCTCGACGAGAGCCGCGGCGGCGAGCGCCTGGTGTTCTCGCGCTCCGAGGTGGCCCGCGCCCGCGCGGAGTTCAGCGACGTCATCCGCCGGGGCGAGCGCGATCTCCATCTCCTGGCGAGCCTCCTCGCTGAGCGGCTCCTGGGTGAAGTGCAGCGCCGCAGCGTGGTCATCGGGGAGATCGAGCGCACCCGCGAGCGCTTCACCCTCACCGTCGACGTGACCGAGAGCGAGGTCAGCGCGAGCACCGACATCGACCTCGGCAACCGGGTGCTCGCCCGCCTGGCCATCGCCGATCAGCGCGGTTGGCTGCGGGCCAGCTTGATCAGCAACGTCGTCGAGTACGAGGCCAGCGCGCCCAACGCCTTCTCGGTCTACCGGCTGCTGACGCGCATCAAGGCGGAAGAGGAGATCTGGAACAAGGTGGCCGACGAGATCTTCGAGCTCGACCGGCTGGTGCTCAAGGACAAGCAGCTGCGCCACCTCGGGCGCTACGTGAAGGACGTCTTCGGGGTGAAGATCGTCGTCGGCACCGCAGAAGAGGCTGAGCGCCTGCACCACACGCTCGAGACGCTCCGCTTCGACGACGCGCAGCTCACCGCGAGGCAGATTCCGCTCGACGACGAGCACCGGGGCCTGCGCTTCATCGAGGTGAAGAACTACCTCGAGCAGGACTCCCGCAAGCGCTCGGGCTGGTCGGCGATGAAGAGCGTCGTCGCCTGGGGTGACCGCACCTTCGAGGTGCAGGTGCAGCCGCTGTCGAACTTTCTCCACGAGCGCGAGCGGCTGACGCGCGAGAGCCACGCGTCGTTCAAGTCGACCCGCGAGCGCGTGCGCGACGAGATCGCCGCCCGCATGCCGCTGTTCGGGTTCTACCGCGCGCTGTTGCGCTGGCTGTTCGTCGACCCGTCCACCGAGCCGCCGATTCACGAAGGGGTCGAGGTCGTGCTGACCGACTGACCTTCACTGCTCGATGCAGAGGCTCAGCCCACCTGGAGACGGAAGGAGCCGCCGTTGCGCTGCAGCTCGGCCTGCATGTCGCGGAAGAAGGCCTGCTGGGTCGCGCCGTCGCCGACGATGCCGATGCAGCCCATGGTGCCGCGCACGCCGCCGTCGGGGTGAATGAGGAGCCCGCTGCGATCTTCGCCGCCCACGCGCGCGTCGTGCTTGTCGCTGACCTGGAACTTGAAGCCCACGCCGTCGACCACCATGCCCTTCTCGCTGGTGCGCTGGCCGCCCGACACGGTGTACGCGCCCGCGGGGAGATTGCCGCGCCCCCACCCACCGCTGTTGAAGTTGTAGTGGTGGCCGTTGATGGTGATCTCGCCCGTCTTGAGCTGGCCGCGCTCGCCGGCCTTCTCGGTGCCGGTGAAGCGCGCCGTCAGGTTCTGGCCGCCGGTGGGCGGGTTCAGCTCGACGGCGCCGGCCTTCTTCGGGGCGTAGCCGTCGGCGCCGCCGGCGATGCGGTCCATCGTGGTCTTCCCCGCGTGGCCGAGCGCGCCGCCCTTCACCCCGGCGTGCTTCTGGGCCTCGACGAGGGCGCGCAGGGTGATGGGGCCGAACTTGCCGTCGACCTCGACGCCCAGCTTCCGCTGCAGCGCCTTCACCGCCGCACCCGAGTCGCCGATCTTCAGCTCGGCCTTGCCGCTCTTGACGGCCTCGAGCGAGGGACCGGGGTGGTACTTGCGATCGAAGGACGCGGCGATCTGATCGACGGTCTGCGGCGTGGTGTCAGGGCGCTTGAAGACCGAGCCCTCCTTCGCGCCGGAGAACTTCTCGATGGAGTAGCGGCCGTCGAGCGACTCCCGGTTCGTCACCGCGTCGACGACCCGGCCCTTGCTGTTGCGGTACTTGATGCCCAGCTCATCGGCCAGCTTCGGGCTGACCTCGAAGTGCGCATACTTCTCTGCGCCCGGCCGCTTGCTGCCCGCCGAGTCGTAGAAGGTCGCGGTCACCACGCTGCCGGTCTTGTTGTCGCGAACGCTGACCTTGTCGCCGACCTTCACGCCCAGCTCTTTGGCCTGCTGGGTGGTGAGCGCGATGCCCGGCTGGGTCAGGGGGTCGAAGCGACCCTTGCCGATGCTGATGTTCGAGTCGGCGGCCGACCCTTCGAGGCTGGTGTACTTCGTGCCGTTGAAATCAACCGAGGGGCTACCGGTGCCGAGTCGCATCCTGGGTCATCTGCCTCGCCCGCTCGAAAGTTGCGGTTTCACTGGCTGATTAGACGCCCGCGGCGGCGAAGGCGGCGCTGACCATGGCCTGCGCTTCTTCCTGTAGCCGCGCGAGGTGCTCCGGCCCGCGGAAGCTCTCCGCGTAGATCTTGTAGACGTCCTCGGTGCCCGACGGCCGCGCGGCGAACCAGCCGTTGGCGGTGCACACCTTCAGGCCGCCGATCGACGCCCCGTTGCCCGGCGCCTGCGTCAGCTTCGCGGTGATGGCGTCGCCGGCGAGCGTGCGGGCGGTCACCATTTCGGGCTTGAGCGCGCCGAGCACCTTCTTCTGCGCGGGCGTGGCGACGGCGTCGATGCGCGCGTAGCTCGGTGAACCGAAGCGCTCGGTGAGCTCGAGGTACACCTGCGAGGGATCTTTCCCGAGGCGCGCGGTGATCTCCGCGGCGAGCAGCCCGAGCAAGAGGCCGTCCTTGTCCGTGGTCCAGGTCGTGCCATCGCGACGCAGGAACGACGCGCCAGCGCTCTCTTCGCCACCGAAGCCGAGGCTCGCGTCGCCCAGCCCGGCGACGAACCACTTGAAGCCCACCGGCACCTCTTTCAGCGGCCGGCCGAGGTGCGCCGCGACGCGGTCGATCATCGCGCTCGAGACCAGGGTCTTGCCCACCGCCGCGGTCTTCGGCCACTGCGGCCGGTTCTGGAACAGGTACCAGATGGCCACCGCGAGGTAGTGGTTGGGGTTCATCAGCCCGGTCTTGGTGACGATGCCGTGCCGATCGGAGTCGGCGTCGTTGCCGAACGAGAGATCGTACCGGTCCTTCAACTCGATCAGCCCGGCCATCGCGTACGGCGACGAGCAGTCCATGCGGATCTTCCCGTCGTGGTCGAGCGGCATGAAGGAGAACGTCGGGTCGACCCGCGGGTTCACCACCGTGAGGTTCAAGCCGTAGCGCTGCGCGATGGGCTCCCAGTACGCGAGGTTCGAGCCGCCGAGCGGATCGACGCCGATGCGCAGCCCGCTCTTCGCCACCGCCTCGAGGTCGAGCGCGTTCCCCAGGTCCTCGACGTACGGGGCCACGAAGTCGTGGGCCGTCGCGGCGGCGCGGGCGCGCGACCAGGGCACCCGGCGCACCTCGCGGTTCCCCTCGGTCATCAGCGCGTTGGCGCGGGCCTCGATCACCGAGGTGGCGTCGGTGTCGGCCGGTCCACCGTGGGGCGGGTTGTATTTGAAGCCGCCGCCGTCGGGCGGGTTGTGCGAGGGCGTGACCACGATGCCGTCGGCCAGCCCGCTGGTGCGACCGCGGTTGAAGGCGAGAATGGCGTGGCTCACCACCGGGGTGGGCGTGTACCCGCCGCCGCGCTGCACGCGCACCTCGACGCCGTTGGCGATCAGCACCTCGAGGGTCGAGACGAGCGCGGGCTCCGAGAGGGCGTGGGTGTCGATGCCCACGAAGAGCGGCCCGGTGAAGCCCTGCTGCGCGCGGTACTCGGCGACGCCCTGCGCCATCGCCAGCACGTGGGCCTCGTTGAAGCCGCGCTTCGTCGAGACCCCGCGGTGCCCAGACGTGCCGAAGGCCACGCGCTCGGCGGGCACCGACACGTCGGGCGTCTCGGTGAAGTACGCGGTGATCAGCCGCGGCACGTTGACCAGCGAGGACTGTGGGGCGGGCTTGCCTGCGAGGGGGTGGAGCGCCATGCCCGGGGTTGTAGCGCAGGCGTATGGTGCCGCCATGAGCGACGCGCGCGACGACTTCGAAGACGTGAAGATCCTCGACAATTTCTACCAGACGTCCTCGTTCTTCCCGATGCCGGTGGTGCTGGTGAGCACGCTCGCCGAGAACGGGCAGACCAACCTCGGGCCGTACTCGTTGTGCTTCCCGCACGTCATCTCCGGCAAGCACGCGATGATGTTGATCGCCCGGGGCAACAGCAACACGGCGAACAACATCCGCCGCACCGGGGTCGCCGCGCTCAACTTCATCCCCGACGATCGCGCGTTCCTCGAGAACTGCGTCATCCTCGGGTTCCCCGGCGAGACCACGGAAGAGAAGATGAAGAACAGCATCTTCACCCTGCTGCCGTCGCACCGCGAGGCGCCGGGCGCGGGGCCGTTTCCGCAGATCGTCTCCGAGTCGGTGCAGGTCTTCGAGTGCACGTGGGACCGCACGCACCCGCACGAGACCCACGGGCTCGAGCACCACTACCTGCTGCAGATCGACAAGATCGTGATGCACGAGAAGTGGCGCAAGGCGCTGCTGGCGGGAGGCGAGTTTCCCCGGCTGCCCGTCGATTACGGCTACCGCGACAGCCTCCACTTCTGGTTCAGCAAGGGCACCAGGCCCTACGCGGTCGACCTTCCAAAGGGGCACGGAGTCGACGTGAACACCGTGCTCTTCCAGGCCAACCGCATCGACCCCGAGGTGACCTGGGAACCCGAGGCCTGCGCCGAGCTGGTCGGGGTGCCGCGCGTCTTCCTGAAGACCGTGCTCTCCGGCTGCGTGGACAAGGCGAAGGCGAGCGGGGTGAAGGTCATCACGCCGGCGTTCCTCCACGAGCTGCGGGACAAGCGCGCCGACGAGCGACCCCCGTCACTGCTGGCGAAGCTGAAGCAGGTCTTCGCCCCGCGGGGCTGAGGCGCAGTTCTGCCAGCCGCTCTCCTGACGCATGGCGGTGAATCTCCCGCGCCAAAGGGCGTATGGAGGCCCACGTGAGATCGCTGCTGCCGTGCGGGGTGCTGGTGGTGCTGCTCGGTTGCGCCGGCGTGCAGCGCGTTCCGCTGAAGGCCGAGTCGGTGCGAATCGCCGATGGGCGCTTCATCGGCCCGCTCGAGATTCCCGTCCCGCGCCGGGCTGATCACCAGGGCCACGACTTCGAGATCCACGTCACGCTGCGCGCGCGCTGCGCCCCGAAGTTCGTGCTCGCGTTCCCCGACGGAGAGACGCGGTCGCTCGGCGACGATGATCACCGGTGGCAGGATCTTCTCGCGCTGCGCGCGCGTGGGGAGCGGGCGCGGCCGACCGGCCCGGTGCAGGTCTCCTCGCCGCCGCCTCGCGCGCGCTCGTCAGACGCGCCGCTGCCGTACCCGGGGCCTTCGGCCTCCACGCCGGCGCCGAGGCCCGACGACGCGCCGCTGCCGTACCCCGCGCCCTCGGCCTCCACGCTGGCGCCGAGGCCCGACGACGCGCCGCTGCCGTACGCCGGGCCTTCGGCCTCCACGCCGGCGCCGACGTCCGCAGACGCGCCGCTGCCGTACCCCGGCGCCTCGGCCTCCGCGTCGGTCGACGTCGACGCGGCCCTGGTCGTGCCCTTTCCCCAACAGCCACCCGCGGGGCACTGGGAGTCGATGGCCACCGAGACGTGGGACGGCCAGCTCGCGTTCGAGCAAGCCCGGGCCGCGCGGTGCGCGAACGTCGGCGAGTACCGGGCGCGGTACCTCAACGCGTTCGACGAGACGGGCGCGCTCACGCTGTGGGCCGAGGTCCCGCAGGAAGTCCTCGACGGCGAGCTGAGCTACGAGATCGTCGAGCTGGTGCCGCCGAAGGTCGCGCCTCCCGCGCCGGTCGAAGCGCGCGCGGTCGTGGCGACGGTGACGCCGCCCCCTGCGCCTCCGAAGAAGCGGCCGCCCCCGCCTGCGCCGAAGCGAGAGAGCCCCGCACCGGCCGGCGACCCCCGCGCGACCTGGGTGTCGGGTCAGTGGCGGTGGAACGAAGGAGGCGGCGAGTGGGTGTGGCACGAGGGGTCGTGGCGCGCGCCGAGCGCCCCTTCGTTGCAGGTCGAGGTCACCGGCGCCGCGCCCAACCCGGGCTGCACGTGGACCACCGGGTATTGGACCTGGGAAGCGCGCGGCGGGCGCTGGACCTGGCAGGTCGGTCATTGGAACGCGCCGCCTCCGCTCGACGATCCGCGCGGTGAACCGCCGGGCCCAGGAGCGCCGTGGCTCAGCGGTTCGTGGTCGTGGGGTGGCGGGCGCTTCGTGTGGACTCCTGGTCGTTGGGGCAAGCCGCCGCTGCTCGCCGAGACGCCTCCTCCGGCGCCGTTCGCCGGGGCGCCGTGGGTGCGTGGCGATTGGATTCTCGTCAGCGGCCGGTGGGTCTGGTCGCCCGGCTTCTACGAGGGCGCGCAGCGACCGCCTCCGCCGCGCGTCGAGATCGCGGGGCGCGCCCCCGGGCCGGGCGCGGTCTGGCTGCAGGGCTACTGGCGGTGGGACGTGACGCGCGGCGAGCACGTCTGGATCGCCGGGCACTGGGAACTCCCGCCGGGCGAGGGCTACGTCTGGGTGCAGGAGCCGCCGGGCCCCGGGGGCCTCGTGGTGCGCGGCCACTGGCAACTCCAGGTGAGGGTCGCGCCGTGAGCCGCCTCGTCGTGGTGGTGCTCGCGCTCGGGTCGTCGTCGTGCGGCCTGCTCCTCGACGGCGCGTACCTGATCAGCGGGAAGACCTCGGTGCAGGACGTCGAGCAGCGCCGGCCCACCGGCCAGGAGCAGACCTCGCCCGAGCGGCGGCTGACCTTCGACGGGCCGCGCGTGCACGTGGTCTGCGAAGACGTCACCCGCGGCGTCGACCGCGTGTGGAGCGTGCACAAGACCTTCGAGAACCAGGGCGGCTGGTACCAGGTGCACTGGTTGCCCATCATCCTCGAGGGGATCATCGGCGCGGGGCTCGGCATCGGGTTCGGCGTGAAGTGCAACGACCCCACCTCGGGCGTCAGCTGCGACCTGCTCTACGCCACCATCCCCTTCGCGGTGGACGTGGCGTACTCGGTGGTGCGCCTGTTGATGATCGACCCGCCGAAGCTGATCAACAAGGAGCTGACCGAGCCGCACACCGATCTCCACCCCAGCCCGAGCGCGAACGTCACCACCGCGTGCGAGCCCGATGCGGAGATCGTCGCCATCGCCTCGACGTCCGGCGGGCCGCTGCGGGTGCGGGTCGACGCCAGCGGCTGGCTCTCACCGGACGACG
>JBBRUE010000052.1:0-15153 GCA_038248085.1 Myxococcales bacterium
CCCCGCGGGCCCGAAGCCGAGCGCGATGGCCGCTACGATCGACGCGAGCGCCGCCGCCGGACCGGTCACCTGGAGCGGCGCGCCGCCGATGAAGCCCGCGATGAGGCCGCCGATCGCGCCCGCCACCAGTCCCGCCGCGGGAGGCAGCCCGCTCGCCACCGCCAGCGCCAGGTTCAACGGCAACGCGACGGCCGCCACCGTGAGGCCCGCCAGCACGTCCTGCGGCACGCTTTTCTGCACGTGGATGTCGGTGAAGCCGTGCCAGAAAGTGGAGAGCATCGCCCGCCAATCAGCGCGGAGCGGCTCCCAGGCCGATAAAATCAATGGTTTACGGGCGCGACTGACCCTTCGGACCGGGGTGTTTTGGTACACGCGCCCCAGCTAGCGATATCGAAGCAATGACGCCAGCTAATTGGGGCGTTGTTCCCCAGCTACGGTCCCGTCGAGGAGTTCGTCGGCGAGCTGGAGGATGAGGCGCTGGGCGGCGTCGACCTCTTCCGCCGAGACCTTCTTGAGCAGCTTCTTCACCGCGCCCTCGACGGAGAAGTCGACGGGCGCGGCGTGCTTTTCCCCAGTGCGGGTCAGCGCGAAGAGCGCCCGACGGCCATCGGCCACGTCACGGGTGCGCACGATGAATCCCTGGGTCTCGAGGCGCTGCAGCACGCCGGTCAGCGTCGAGGGGTGTACGTGGAGCACGCGCGACAGCTCGCCGGAGCTGATGTGGGGGGACGCGCCGATGATGCGCAGCGCGAGCCGCTGGGGTCCGGTCAGCCCGCTCTTCTTCGCCATCGCCTTGCTGCGTGCGTGGAGCGCGTGATCGAGGGCCCAGATGCTGCGGAGGAATTCGAGCGTCTTCCCGAGCTGCAAGTCGGCGGGTGCGTCTTCTCGGGGGCTCATGTGGCGGGGCTTCTAGACACCTGACCCCGCGGGCGAAAGGGAATGTCATGCTGACCGCCTACTTCCAGTGGCTGTCGAGGGGCTGGGGGAAGCCGGGGTCGACGCGGTTCGCGGCGAGGTCGAAGCGCGCGTACTCGCTGCCCGAGAAGAAGAAGACCTTGCCGTTCCCGTTGGCCACCGCCGCGTCGATGCGGGTGAAGGGAAGCCCGGGCCAATGCGCGGCGTCGATCGGCTGCGGCGCCTCGACCCGGTCGGTCTTCACGTCGTAGCGCAGCGACTGGCCGTCCTTGAAGAAGAGCACGTGGCCGTCGCCCCAGTTCGCGGCCGCGTCGAACCCGTCGATCCACGGGAAGCCGAGCCAGTTCTCCTTGAGCATGCGCCTGGGAAAGCCCGCGTCGATGACGTCGGTCTTCACGTCGTAGCGGAGGTACTGGTCGCCCTTGAAGAAGTAGACCTTGCCGTTGCCCCACGACACCGCGGCGTCGAGGCCGTCGGTCCACGGGAAGCCCGGCCAGTTGCCGGCGAGCGGCTTGGGGAAGCCGCGATCGACCTTGTCGCCCTTGAGATCGAAGCGGGTGTAGTTCGCGCCGCGGAAGACGTAGGCCTTGCCGTTGCCCCACTCGACGACCGCGGTGACCGCCTTCTCGCGGCTGGCGCGGGCGGTGCGGCCGGCGGTGCTCGTCCACTGCATCCAGGTGCCGGCGACCCGCGCGTCGGGGTCTGACTGCGTGGCGTCGAGGGAGGCGAGGAACACGTCCTGCGCGCCGGGCAGCGGCTCACCAAAGGCGCCCGAGAAGGCGAGCTCGGCAGAGGTGCCCCCGGCCATGGCGGCGATCATCCGCGAGTACCGCGCGTGCGCATCGGGGAAGCGCCGGCGCAGGTGCTCGAACCACAGCGTGCCGGTCTCCTCCACCTGGGCGCGCTGATCCTTGCTGTTCACCGCGCCCGAGAGGACGGCGCGCGCGTCGTCCGACGTCCACCGCGCGAGGCGCTGCTTCCAGTCGGGGTTCTGCTGCATGCCGAGGTGCGCGCGGTACGCAAAGGCGTTCGAGTTCGCCCGCCCCTCGAGCCAATACTGCCCGAGCTTCGCCTTGGCCAACTGCCGGAAGTCCTGAAGATGGGTGAGCTCGTGCGAGATGGTCGCCTCCGAGCCGGGGGTGCGGACGTAGTCGAGCTGGATGAGGAAGGTGCTCGGCGCGGTCGCCCGGCCGAGGACGCCGGCAGGTGCGGCAGCGAGCACCCGCACCGTCAGCGGAGCGGCGAGCCGGGACCGGTCAGCCCAGGCCGAGGCGTCGCGCGTGAAGCCCCACGCGGCGGCGATGCGGGTGGCGATCTGTTCGGCCTCGGCGGCCTCGAGCGTCGTGTCGGTGATCACGGTGACGAAGCCATCGGCGCGGGTGAAGACCGCGCGCTCAGGCGAGTCGGCACCGAGCGCCGCAGACACCCAACCGCAGCACACCACCGCCACCAGCAGTCGTTCCATGCCCGGCGTGTAGCACCGCGGTGAAGCTGGCGTGATGCCCGCCGGAAACACCGCCGATTCACCACACAGCAAAAGTCCGATCCGCCCGCGGTTTCCTGCTAGGTCGAACCGCGATGAATCCGATCCTCGTGTCCGTCTTTCTGTTCTGCGGCCTGAGCTTCTTCCTCGTCACCATGCTGGGCCGGGTGAAGGCCATCCGCTCGCTGGCGATCGAACCGGGCAACCGGATGGACCGCGTGGAGGACCGGATCAAGGCGCTGATCCAGTTCGGCCTGGGTCAGAAGCGCATGGTCGACCGCGAGGAGTTCACGCCGGGCCTCGCCCACGTGCTCATCTTCGCGGCGTTCATGACGGTGCAGGCCCGCACGATGATGCTCTTCGTGATGGCGTACTCCGACAGCGCGATGCACGTGCTGGTCGACCTCAACGCCCCGTTCTGGGCCGACGCCCCCGCGCTGCGCGTGATCTACCAGGTGTACCTCCTGGCCAAGGACCTCATCGCCGGGCTGTCGGTGCTCGCGGTCGGCTACTTCTTCTGGCTGCGCATCGTGGTGAAGCCCAAGCGCCTCACGCAGTCGGGTGAAGCCCTGTTGATCCTCGGCTTCATCGGCGGCCTGATGGTGACGGAGTTCATCTTCGGCGCCTCGCACTTCCGCGCGCAGGGCATCACCTGGTCGGCCTGGGAGCCGGTCACCTCGCTGTTCACCCGCGCCACCGCCGGCCTGTCGCCCGAGGCGCTCGACACGCTCGGCCTGTTCTCCTTCTGGACCCACCTGGCGATCGTGGTGACGTTCTTGAACTTCCTGCCGTACGGGAAGCACTTCCACGTCATCGTCGGCCTGCCCAACGTCTTCCTCCAGAAGCTCGCGCCTCTCGACAGGCCCGCCATTTCCTCGAGCGCGAAGCTCTCGACGCCCAACCTCGAGAAGGAGGAGTTCGGCGCGAAGGTCCTCACCCAGCTCACCTGGAAGCACGCCCTAGACGTCAACACCTGCACCGAGTGCGGCCGCTGCCAGACCCACTGCCCGACGTACATCACCGGCAAGCCGCTGACCCACAAGGCGGTCAACGCGAGCATCAAGCACTTCTTGTGGGACCACGAGGCGCAGATCCCCACGGCGAAGAAGACCGAGGACGGCCGCTTCGTGTGGAAGGGCCTCGACGGCGCCGAGACCGAGATGCCCCCGCTGGTCGCGGCCGAGGGCGGCATCCTCAAGCCGGAGACCGTGTGGGCCTGCACCACCTGCGGCTGGTGCGAGACGGCGTGCCCGGTGTTCATCGAGAACGTGCCGCGCCTCATCGACATGCGCCGCTACAAGGTGCAGGTCGAGGCCGACTTCCCCCCCGAGCTGCAGCGCGTCTTCGAAGGCGTCGAGCGCCAGGGCAACCCCTGGGGCATCGGCCAGGACAAGCGCGACGAGTGGGAAGGCGAGCTCCCGCTGCCCAAGTGGGGCGACGGTGGCGCGTACGAGTACCTGTTCTACGTGGGCTGCGCGGGCTCGTACGACGAGCGCATGAAGAAGGTCTCGAAGGCGGTCGCGAAGATCCTCACCGAGGGCGGCGTGAAGTTCGCCACCCTGGGCAAGGAAGAGACCTGCAACGGCGAGCTCGCCCGTCGCGCGGGCAACGAATACCTCTACCAGACGATGGCCAAGGCCAACGTCGAGTCGTGGAACGCCAAGGGCGTGAAGACGATCGTCACCCAGTGCCCGCACTGCTTCAACACCATCAAGAACGAGTACCCGGAGTTCGGCGGCAACTACCGCGTCATCTCGCACACCGAGCTGATCAACGAGCTCATCCAGAACAAGCGCATCAAGCTGGGCAAGGTGATGAACGAGAAGCTCACCTTCCACGACCCCTGTTACCTCGGCCGCCACAACGGCGTGTACGAGGCGCCCCGCCAGGTGCTCAACGCCATCCCCGGCCTGCAGGTCGTCGAGATGCAGCGCAGCAAGCGCGAGTCGTTCTGCTGTGGTGCCGGCGGCGCCCGCATGTGGATGGAGGAGCACGAGGGCACGCGCATCAACCACAACCGCGCGAACGAAGTGGCGCTCACGCTGGCCCACGCGAAGGACGCCTCGGTGCCCTTCCCCTCGGCCACCGACAAGCAGCACCCCGGCCAGGTGGGTGACTACGCCGGCCCGTCGGAAGGCACCGTCGCGGTGGCCTGCCCGTTCTGTCACACCATGCTCAAGGACGGCCTCGCCGACACCCAGCGCGAGCACGTCAAGGTGCGCGACGTGGCTGAGCTCGTCGCCGAGTCGATGGAGACCAGGGCCTGATGCTCAAGCAGGGTGACAAGGCGCCTGACTTCGAGGCGGTCGACTGTGGCGGACACCGGGTCACGCTCTCGGAGTTCAAGCACAAGAAGAAGGTCGTGCTCTTCTTCTTCCCGCGGGCCTTCACCCCGGCCTGCACGCTCGAGGTGCGGAACTTCCGCGACAACTACGAGCGCCTCACCAACGCGGGCGCCGAGCTGATCGGTGTGTCGGTCGACAAGGCAGAGAAGAACTGCAAGTTCGCCGAGGCCGAGGGGCTGCAGTTCAAGCTCATCGGCGACGAGTCGAGGGTGCTCAGCGAGAAGTACGGCGTAGTGTGGCCGGTGCTCCGCATCGACCGCCGCGCGACCTTCGTCATCAACGAGAAGGGCATCATCGACGAGGTGATTCACCACGAGGTGCAGGTGTACCGGCACCTCGAAGACGTGCTCGAGCGGCTCGGCGCGGCCCCGAAGCCGGCCTGACCTTCAGCGGCCGAGGGCCTCGAGTTCCCGCCGCGCTTCGTCGCGCTGGTCGAGGATGACCAGCATCTCGCGGTGGAGCTGCTCGTACTGCCGGTCGACGTGCCGCCACTCGGTGTTCGCGTTCTCCAGCGCCGCGGTGAGCTGGGCGACCTGCGCGTGGAGCCCGCGCAGCGCGTCTTCATTCGCGCGCTGGGCCTCGTTGACCGCCAGCTGGTGAGCGGAGGTCTGCGCCTCGAGGGTCGCGCGGAGCTCCGCGGTGGCCGCTGCGCCGAGGTGGAGCTGCTCTTCGCTCTCGCGCTGCCGGCCGCGCGCCTCGAGCAGCTTCTGCGCGGTGATCTGGTGCTTGTCCTTCTCGCGCGAGAGCTGCTGCTCCAGCTCCGAGCGCTTCTGGTGCTCCAGCTCCAGCGCCTTCTTGTGCTCCGCGGTGAGGCGTTCCTGCACGGCCTGGGCGGCGTGCTCGAGCTCGGCGGCGCGGGCGCGCGCGGCGTTGCGCTCGTTCTCGACCTTGCCGATCTCCACGTTGAGCTCGTCGCGACGCCCCTTGAGCCCGGCGATCTCGACCTCGAGCTGCGCGACGCGGCTGGTGGCATCGAAGAGCCGCTTCTGCTCGTCGCTCGAGCCCTGCTCCAGCGAGCGGAGCTGCTCTTCCATCGCCTGGGTGCGCGCGCGCTCGGTGGTCAGCTCGGTCTCGACCTGGCTGAGCTGGCCGGCCATCACCTCGACCTGGGCGTGCTCTTCGTCGCCGGCGACGCGCGAGGTCGAGAGGGCCTGCTCGAGGTCCTGGCTGCGTGCCTCCCACGCCTGGAGCCGGGTGAGGAGATCGGCCCCGCGCGCCTGCTCGACGATGAGCTGCTGCCGGGTGTTCGACAGCTCGTGCTCGAGCTCGCCCTGGCGCCGCACCGACTCGGCAGATTCTCTCGGGGTGGCGAGCTCGGCCTCGAGGTCGCGGAGGCGGTCCTCAAGTTCAGCCTGCCGCTGCACCGACTCCGGCGACTCCGTCGGGGTGGCCAGCTCGGCCTCGAGCGACTTGATGCGCTCGCGCAATTCGCGGCGTTCGCGCTCGAGCACGGTGAGCTCGTCCTGCAGGCCCTTTACGCGCTCGCCCAGCAGGTTCGGCTCGTCGCCGCCGACGCTGGTCTTCTCGTCGCGCGGCCGCTCAGGACCGCCGAGGGGAGAGCTCGCGAAGGGCTGGGTCTTGACCGCGAGCGGCTTGAGCAGCCCGGGCGGCATGGTGACGTTGCCCACGTCCTGGAGCTGGTGCTGGAGCCGGTCCTTCTGCCGCCGCTCGTCGAGCAGGGCGGCTTCGGACAGGGCGAGCTTCTCGTGGAGCGCCTTGAGCTCCGCGCGGCCCGCGAGCGTCTCCTTCTGGGCGTTCTTCAGTTCTTCGGCGGCGCGCTGAAGCAGCTCGAGCAGGTGCTTCGCGTCGGGGAGCGGCGCCATGGGCAGGCGAGATCTACACCAGAATTCCGCGGCGCAGCCGTGCTACCTCACCGGCCGTGACACGCGGGTTGCTGCTCTTGCTCTGTCTTGGTGCCTTGCCTTCGCGGGCCCAGGCCGATCTGCCCGACGCGGGGCTGCCCGACGCCTCGGTGGGTGGCACCGGCGCCGAGCGCGCCTCCGAGGAGCAGGACACCACCTCGACCGGCTCGACCCCGTGCCTCACGGAGCGGGACTGCGATCGCGGCTTCCAGTGCCTCGCCGGCAAGTGCAGCTACCGCGTGTACCGCGAGGCGACCTTCGAGGGGTGCGACGCGGTGCCCGGGGTGTGGCTGCTGGGCGTGGGCCTGCTGCTGGGGCGGCGCTACTTCTTGGCGAAGTTGACGAAGTAGTTCTTCGCCGCGGCGTCGAGGAGGTCGGCGGTGAGCGCCGGTGCTTCCCCGCGGTAGTGCGCGATGTCGATGACCTGCCCGAGGAGGTCGCACGGCTGGCACGCGGCAAAGGGGCGCTTGGTCGGCCGGTAATGTTTGTCGATCAACCACTCGATGACGTCGCCGTCGTACGCGACCTTCTTGCCGTTGCAGACCGTCGCCCAGATGTCGTGGAACTGCTGCTCGTCGGGCGGCTGCACCGCCAGCTTGTAGCGAACGCGGCGGAGGAAGGCGTCGTCGACCAGGTCGGCCGGGTCGAGGTTGGTGGAGAACGCCACGAAGACGTCGAAGGGCGTCTGCAGCTTCTTGCCGGTGTGCAGGGTGAGGAAGTCGATCTCGCTCTCCAGCGGGACGATCCACCGGTTGAGGAGGTCCTTCGGGCTGATGCGCTGACGGCCGAAGTCGTCGATCAGCAGCATGCCGTTGGTGGCCTTGAGCTGAAACGGCGCCTCGTAGAACTTCACGTCGGGCGAGTAGATGAGGTCGAGCGTCTCGAGGGTGAGCTCGCCGCCGACCACCACCAGCGGCCGCTTGCAGCGCACCCAGCGCGCGTCGTTGGCCGGCTGGTCCGGGTCGTCGGGCACCGCGATGTGCAGGTTGGAGTCGTAGACGCGGATGATGAAGTCATCGACCAGCAGCGCGTGCGGCACCCAGATGTCGCCGTCGTAGCAACGCACCAGCGCCTGGCAGAGCGCGGTCTTGCCGTTGCCCGGAGGGCCGTAGAAGAAGATCGCCTTGCCGGAGTTCATCGCGGGGCCGAGGCCGTCGAACACCGCGTCCTTGATGATGAGCTGGTTGCCGAACCGCTCCTTCATGCGGTCCTTGGTGACGCGCATGCCGCGCACCGTCTGGGCCGCCACCGCCTCGAACCAGTCTTCCAGCCGCACCGGCGCCGGGCCGTTGTAGCGGTTGCGATCGAGGAGCTGCCGGAGCACGTCGGTGGCGAAGGTGGTCAGCGTGTAGATCATCGACGACTTGCCGACGCCGAGGCCCACCCCGCCCTTGAGGTCGACGAACTTCTGCTTGCGCAGGCCCTCGATGATCTCGTCGACGATCAGCTGGGGCAGCTTGATGCGGTTGCAGATGTCGGCGCCGCGGAGCTCACCGGCGAAGAACAGCGCCTTGAGCACCAGCTCCTCGCCCATCGTCTGCGAGAGGCCGGCCTCCTGGAGCGAGCGCGGCTGCGGGGGGAAGAACTTGGCGTTCGAGCGAGGCCCGCCAGTGGGAGGACGCCCGCCCGGCTGCTGCGAAGGTGGACCGCGCGGCGGGAGCCGCTGGCCCTGGGCGGTCGACTGCGAGTTCACGCCCGGCGTGCGCCCGGCCTGCGGCGAACCAAACCCCGACGATTGCTGGCCGGTGCCGCGGCGCTGGGGAATCGAGGTGGTCGGCGGCATCGACGGCCGGGGGCCCGCCGGACGAACGTCGTCCTCGTCATCGTGCGGAGGCGAACCCACGAACGTATTTTCCTTCACCATTGCGGAAGCGTACCCGCTTTCATCCAGGCGGTGCGCCAGACGTTTGGCGGGCATCGGCGCGGTGTGTCACGTTCGAGCGCATGACCTCCCTGCTCCTGCTCGCGGTGCTCGCGGCCGAGCCCGTGAACGCAGCCCCGCTGCTGCCCCCGCTCCCGTCGGCGTTCTTCAAGAGCGTCAGCGAGGCCGGCGGCGTGCTCGAGCTCGAGGTGCCGCTGATCAGCAGCCAGAACTCCACCGCGCGGTGGGTGAACGGGGTGAAGCAGGTGAAGGTGCTCGGCCTCCTCGTCACCCGCAGCCCGATGGACGCCCCGGACGCGCTGGAGCTCAAGCCGTGGGACGTGATGCGCAGCTGCCTCCACCGCATGGACGGGCGGAAGTCGGTGAAGGTGCTGCTGTTGATGACCGGCTCACCGGCGCGCCCGACCGTGTTTCCCCAGTCGTCGTTCGGCTTCGGGCTCGAGTCGACGCCCGGGTACGAGCAGCTGAAGGCCGCGCTCGTCGAGTCGTTCACCTGGCACGAGGAGCGGATGCGCGCGGTCGGCGCGGAACAACTGTGGCTGTCGGAACGCAAGGCAGTGATCAGCGAGAATCCGTACCTGCGTCACCTCGCCGCGGAGTTCCTCGTGCTGCACGACGCGAGCGACGTGGTGGATGCAGCGTGGGGCCCGCGCGGATCTCCCGAGCGCGAGAAGAACGAGGCGGCCGCGAAGGTCGTTCCAGATTGCAGGGGTTGAGCTGATGCGCAGCTGGTTCACTTCGATGTGTTGCGTGGTGTTCGTCGGGTGTGGGCCCCTCACACCTCCCTCGGGAACGGGGGGCGGTGGCGCGACGACTGGTGGCGGTGCGGGGACGGGCGGTGGCAGTGCGGGGACGGGCGGTGGTGGCTCGGCCACGGGTGGCGGCTCGGCGACCGGTGGCGGCTCGGCGACCGGTGGCGGCTCGGCGACGGGTGGCGGCGGCGGTGCCGCAGACCCGCTGCCGAACTACAACTCGACCGTCGGCGCCGCGAACGGCTGGACGATGGCCGACCGAATTCCCGCGGGGCAACGGCCGTACAATTACAACGCGATCCGCGGCCGATCGGCGACCGAGCTCTGGGTGGCGGGGCCCTTCGGTGACGTGTGGTTCTTCGACGGCGCCTCCGGGTGGACGCTGGTGCAGGACGACTCGGTGTCCGACCTCGCCTACGAAGACCTCGCCATCACCAGCGCTGGCGTCGTCGGCGTCGCGGGGCCCGAACGGCTCCTCACCTGCTCGACGAACTGCAACCTGCCCGGCAGCTTCGGCGGGCCGCCGCGCCCGAACCGCCGCATGGTCGGCCTGTGCACCCGCGGCACCTCGCTCTTCGCCGTCGGCACCGACACGTCGGGGACCGCGAAGGGCACGGTCTTCGAGTACGCCAACAACGCGTGGACCGAACTGACGATCCCCGCGACCACGCCTGCGCTCACCTCGTGTCACGTGCTCGCCGACGGCTCGTTGTTGCTGGGCGGAAGCTCGCTGTGGCGCCGCAGCACGAGCGGCGTCGTCACCGAGGAACTGGTGCGCCCCGACTTCGCCCTCGCGCCATTGGTGTGGACGCGGTTCGTCGAGAGTGACGGTCGGGTGTTCGCCATGGGCACCTTCGCCCGCGTCGCGCAGCGCCGACCCGATGCGACGTGGAAGGCCGTCTACGAGCCGGTGTCCGGCGGGAGCGGCCTCTTCGACGCCTGGCCGCTGGGGAACGGAGACATCCTCTTCGTCGGAGATGCGCCGAACACGCGGCTGCTGCTCTCGGGGACCACCTTCACCCGGCTGCCCGACCCGATGGACTTCTTCGTCTACGGCGTGTGGGCGAGCGACGCGAACCACCACTGGCTCGCGGGCGCCCGGCTCAGCGGTACCTCGAACAGGGCGGCCTTCGTCATCGAAGCGAGCCGCTGAGCGCTCAGCCGCCGGCGGCCTTCTTCGACTTTTCGTGCGCGTGCACCCAACCGTCGTAGTGCCGCACCGCCGAGTCGCCGACCTGCTGAATGTGCTGGTTGTTGAGGTACGCGGAGATCGGCGCGGCCACGAGCGGCATCGCCCGCGAGAGCCCCTTGAGCCCGCCGCGCGCCAGCAGCAGCGCCGCGATGCTCCCCAGCACCCGCGGACTGGAGCGCTGGACCGGCCCGATGCCGTTGGCGTAGCCGAGGAGATCGATCAACTCCTGGCGCTCGCGTTCGCTCTTGAGGGGCAACTTGAACACCGTCGCCACCTCGGTGAGCAGCGCGACCTGGAGGTACAACATGCCCACGAGGTCGAGCGGCACCGTCACCGCGCCGAACACCCCGGAGATGCCGCCGACCATCGACGCCACGCCCTTCTTCGAGTCGATGAGGCGCTGGCTGAGCTCGCGAGGTCCCGCAGACGGGTACCGCTTCTGCAGCTCGTCGACCCGGGTCCGCGCACGCACGGCCTCCTTGTCGATCAGGTCCGACAGCTTCTCGTTGCTCAGCTTCTTGAGGTGCTTCGGCGAGAGCTTGCGAACGACCTTCACCTGCTCGAGCAGCGGATCAAAGAAGCCCATGAAGGAAGTATGTCGTCAGCGGGCGCAATAGTTCCACCACCCCGACGTACGGCGGGGACTCAGTAGCCGTGCTCGACGATGTACAGGTCGACCAGGGCGCCCTCTTCGAACCAGAACTGGGTGCCCTCGTGGCTGAACCACTTGGACTCGGGCTTCGCCTGGCGGACCTCGATCAGCACCCGGTTGGGCGCAGTGTCGATGACCGCGGCGCGTGAGAGACAGGCGCCTGAGGGGGCATCTCCGAAGCCGCCCTCGATGCACACCTCGTCACCCGACGAGAGGCGGCGCACGTAGATCTCCGCGAGGTACTTCGACTCGGCGCAGTTCGCGGCCGGGGTGCCGCCGGGCTTGTACTTGCTGCAGCGGGGCTCCTTGGGCGCCTTGTATTCGGCGGCGCGCTGGGTCCACTCGGTCATGCCGCGGTCCCGGGTGGCCGTGCAGCCCGACCCCACCACCACCATCGCCACGAGCCAGGCTGATTTCACATGCCCTCCAGGAACTCTTTGGCGAAGGCCTCGACCCGCACCGAATCGGCCGGGGCCATGTCGAGGAAGCGGATGCCCATGCCGTAGCCGTGCTTGTCGGGCACGTTGGCCACCTCGCCGTCGCAGCGGATCGCCCTGTCATCGCCGGGCAGGGTGAAGACGAGCTGCACCCGCGAGCCCACGGAGTGCGGAATGGCGCGATCGAAGTAGACCCCACCCCGCGAGATGTCCCGGGTGGAATGCAGCGAGAAGCCGCGGGCGTCACGCACCTCGACGGCGATGACGACGTTGGCGCGCAAAGCCTGGCGACGCTCGAAGGACATGGTGGCTGCGGGGGACTGTACCCGAAGCGCTCACTTCACGAGCTTGTGAATGCGGCGCACGGCCTCGAGGTCGGGCTTGATGAAGCGCACGCGCACGCCGTCTTCGCTGCCCAGGGACCCCAGCACCTCGGCGTCGAGCAACAGCGGCTCGGTCGGCTCGTCGGGCAGGAACAGCTTCAAGGTGAGCCGGGTGCCCTTCTTCGGGGTCGGCCCGCCGCTGATGGAAAGGCCGAAGGTCGAGAGGTCGTGGGTGACCAGGCGCATCGTCTGCTCGCCGGAGTCGGCTTCAAGCGCGAGGCCGACGTTGACCCGCGGCGTAGCGCGGCGATCGCGGAAGTTCCGGCGCTCGCCCTCGCCCTGCTTGATGCGGTCGAACAGCTTGACCATCGCCTCGCCAGTGTTGCTGCGGCGATCGAGCGTCTGCGGCAGCTTCGGGGTCAGCAGCGGCAGGAGGCCGTCGGGGTGCGACTTGGTGCGGGTCCGCTTCGCCATCGCCCACGGAGGTTACGCGCTTCAGCACACGGAGACGAGTTTCGCCGTCGCGATGCCCCGGGGGCGAACGACCTCGACCTCGTCGCCTTCCTTCTGCTCGAGGAGCGTGCGGGCCAGCGGCGACTCGACGCTGATGCGGCCGTCCTTCCCGTCGGCCTCGTCCGGCCCGACCAGGCGGACCACCTGCGACTTGCCGTCTTCCCAGGCGAGGGTGACGACGCTCCCGAAACGCACTGTGCCATCGACGGGCGGCGGCTCCACCACCCGGACGCTCTCGAGGGTGGCCTGGACGAGGGCGAGGCGGTGGTCGAGCTGCGCGCGCCGACCGGGGTCCTTCTCTGACGGCCGGGTGGCGGCGAGGTGCTGCTGCTCGGCGACGAGGGCCTGGTAGCCGGCGAGCGTCATCGGGCGTTCCTGGCCCCGGGCGGCGCGCGTGACGACCCGGCCGAGCACCGGCTCGTCGGGCGTCTCTTCACTGGTGAAGGCCTTCGACACGCGCCGTAGTGTAACGCGCATGAAGCTCGAGACCGCGCTGTCGAAGAAGCTGGGCCTGCGCTACCCATTCGTCGCCGCGCCGATGTTCCTCATCTCCAACAAGGAGATGGTGCTCGCCGGCGCCGAGGCCGGGATCCTCGCGTGCATGCCCTCTCTCAACGCGCGCACGCCCGAGCAGTTCCGCGAGGACCTCGCGTGGATCCGCGCGCGCACCGACAAGCCCATCGGCATCAACCTCACCATCGGGCTCACCCCACCGGAGCGCGTCGAGGCCGACCTGCAGGCGTGCATCGAGTTTGGCGTGCCGGTGATCGTCACCAGCTACGGCAACCCGACGGCGCTGGTGAAGCAGGCCCACGCGCACGGACGGCTGGTGTTCCACGACGTCATCTCGCTCCAGCACGGGAAGAAGGCGGCCGCCGCCGGGGTCGACGCGATCATCGCGGTGGCGGCCGGAGCAGGGGGCCACGCGGGCCGCATCTCGCCGTTCGTGCTCGTGCCGTGGCTCAAGGAGGAGCTGAAGGTGCCGATCATCGCCGCGGGCTGCATCAGCGACGGCCGGCAGGTGGTGGCGTCGCTGAGCCTCGGCGCCGAGCTCTGCTACCTCGGCACCCGCTTCATCGCCTCGACCGAGTGTGGCGCGGTCGACGCGTACAAGCAGATGGTGGTCGACGCCGGGCCCGAAGACGTCGTCTACACCGACGCGGTGTCGGGCATTCACGCCAACTTCCTCGAGGCGACCGTGCCCGAGAACTTCATCGCCGACCGCTCGGCCGAGGGCGCGAAGCGGTGGAAGGACATCTGGAGCGCCGGCCAGGGCGTCGGCCTCATTCACGACATCAAGCCGATGGGGGCGATCGTCGAAGACCTCGCGCGCGAGGCGCATGACACACTGAAGGCGCTGTCGTGAGAGCAGCGGGGCTGGTGCTGCTGCTCTCGATGACCGCCTGCGTGAAGTCGGTGCCCGGGAGCAAGACCATGGAAGAGAACCCCATCGTGCAGACCGGCGCGTCCGTGCTGCGCAACCGCGCAGAGGACGTGCCGGTGGAGCGCATCACCACGCCGGAGTTCCAGGCGCTCCTCGCGAAGATGATCGACACCATGCGCAAGGCCCCGGGCGTGGGCCTCGCTGCGCCGCAGATCGGCGTGCCGTGGCGGGTGCTGGTGCTGGAGGACCCCCAGGAGCTGATGGCGTCGCTCAGCCCCGAGGAGCGCACCGAGCGGGAGCGCGTGCCGGTGCCGGTGCGCGTGTTCATCAACCCGACGCTGACGCCGATCGGCGAAGAGAAGGTGACCTTCTTCGAGGGCTGCCTCTCGGTCGCCGGCTTCGCGGGCCTGGTGGAGCGCTGGCGCGAGGTGGAGGTCAGCGGCCTCGACGAGAAGGGCCAGCCGCAGACCTGGCGGGTGCACGGGTGGCCGGCGCGCATTCTCCAACACGAGGTCGATCACCTCGGCGGCACGCTCTACATCGACCGCATGCTCACCCGCAGCTTCGGCACGCAGGCCCAGGTGAAGGCGCGGTTCGGGGGCAAGCCCATCGCAGCAATCCGCCACGAGCTGGGCCTGTGAACCGTTCCGCTCTCCCCCGAGGGGGAGAGGGTCAAGGCGCGGGGAAGATCAGCGGGTCGAGACGAACGCGTTGAGCGCGTCGAGGTCGGCCGCCGAGAGGGTGCGCTGATCGTGGTCGGTGATGCTGGGCCGCGAGGCGGTGAAGATCTCGCGCAGCGTCTTCGCCGAGCCATCGTGCAGGTACGGCGCGGTCGAGAACACGCCCTTGAGCGACGGGGTGTCGAGGACACCGACGAGCGAGGGGTGCACCTTGCCGTCGGTCAGCGCGGCGCCGGCGTGACACGACTCACAGCGCTGCGCGAAGAGCTCCTGGCCACGCGCGACGAGCCCCGGCGCGAGCGTGCCTAACGCCGGGTTGTCCGGCACCTCGATGGTCGCCATGTAGGAAGTGAGGTCGCTGACGTCGAGGGTCGAGATTCCGCCGCCGCCCATCTGGTTGACCATGCGGTGCGAGAAGGCCGGCAAGATCACGTTTTACACCGAATCGGACGATGGCTCGCAGCTCTTTATCGACGGCAAGAAGGTCGTCGACAACGGCGGCTCGCATGCCTTGCGGGAAAAGCGCGGCACGGTGACGCTCGCCGCCGGCGACCACATGCTGCGGCTCGACTTCGTGCAGGAAGCTGGAGAAGCCGCCTGCATCTTGTCGTGGGCCCCTGGCGATCAAGCGAAGGAAGTAGTTCCAGCCTCGGCCCTGTTCCATCGACCCCACGGTAAGACCGCCAATCAACTGCAACCGGCGCTGCTCGCCGAGTTCTACGAACTTGGCGGA